>CAYFWA010000537.1:0-5252 GCA_964346625.1 uncultured Myxococcales bacterium | reverse complement strand
GTCGTGAACGATTTCTGCTCGTTCTCGCGACGAAAAAAAGGGCGAAACTCGAGTCGGAAACTACTGTGGCTCGGCCCAGAGCTGGACCAGCTCCACCAGGGTTTCGACGGTGAGCTCCAGGTCCTGCACCGAGATCCACTCGCGCTTGGAGTGAAACTCGTGTCCGCCGGCGAAGATGTTGGGGCAGGGGAGCCCCTTGTGGGTGAGCATGGCGCCGTCGGTACCGCCCCGGGCGAAGGAGAGCCGGGGCTCGCCGCCGGCGCGGCGCACGGCCTCGAGCGCGTTCTCGGTGACCTGCGGCACCTCGTCGAGGAGCTGGCGCATGTTGCGGTACTGCTCGGTGACCTTCAGCTCGATGACGAGCTGCGGAAAGCGCGCGCGCACCTGGTCGAGCACCTGCTCCAGGGTGGCCTCTAGGGCCTCGATGCCGCTCGTCTGGAAGTCGCGCACCAGCAGCTTCAGCGTGGCCTGCTCCACCCCGCCCGATAGATGGATGGGGTGCAGGTACCCCTCGCGCTCGGCGGTGGTCTCGGGCGCCTGCTCCGTGGGCAGCCCCTCGATGATGGCGGCGGCCCCCTTGAGGGCGTTGACCAGCTTGTCCTTGGCGTAGCCGGGGTGGACGTTGATCCCGGTGACGGTGACGGTGGCCAGATCGGCGCAGAAGGTCTCGTTTTCGACGTCACCCACCGTCTCGCCGTCCACGGTGTAGGCGTACTGGGCGCCAAAGCCCTCCACGTCGAAGTGCAGCGTCCCGCGTCCCACCTCCTCGTCGCAGGTGAAGGCCAGACGCACCGGCCCGTGGCGCACCTCGGGGTGATCCAGCAGCCACGCGACGGCCGTGACGATGGCCGCGATGCCGGCCTTGTCGTCCGCCCCGAGCAGGGTGCGGCCATCGGCCGTGATGATGTCGTGCCCCACGCACTTTTTCAGGTGCGGTGACTCGGCGGGGGAGATCACCACGCCCCCCTCGGGGAGCTGGATGGGGCCCCCTTCGTAGCCGGAGTGGATGATCGGCCGGACGTCCTTGCCCGAGACCTCGGGGGAGGTGTCCACGTGGGCCACCAGGCCGATGGTGGGAGCCTCCACCCCGTCGGTGGCCGGGAGGGTGGCGGTGACGCACCCCCACTCGTCCATCTCGGCGTTGGCGAGGCCGAGCTCGTGGAGCTCGGACACGAGGATGCGCGATAGATCCTTTTGTTTTTCAGAGCTCGGATAGGCCTCGGTCCCCTCCACCGCCTGGGTGTCCACCGAGACGTACTGAAGGAACCGCTGGACCACGGCGGGCAGGGGCTCGAACTGCTGGGTCTGGGTCATGGGGAGTGCCTCATTGCTGGCCAAGTCTTGAACGATTACCGTTTCTTCATGGGCGCGGCCAGCAGCAGGTGCCGCAGCCGGTAGCCCTGGGTGAGCGCGAAGTACTCGCCATCCACGATGGGGCCATACTGCGGGCGCATGCGCCGCTTCTCGCCCTGCCGGGGGATCTTGAAGAGCTGGTCGACCTTGCCCGCGCCGGTGGTCACCGACAGCAAGCCCTGCCGTTCGGCGGGGATATCCTCGCGATAGGGCCCCGTGGCGTGGTAGAGCACGCCCCGATAGGCCCGCGGCGGCGCGGTCCAGGGCAGGTCGCAGTTTTCCCACCGGGGCTTGCCCTCCATCAGATCCAGCGCCGTGATGCAGCGGCCGCCGTTGCGCGGGTAGAGCACGAGGTCGCTGGCGGCCTGGAACCAGGGGAAGGGCTTTTTCACGGAGAGCGAGAGGGGCTCGACCTTCTTTTTCGGCAGCGGGATCTTGATCGCCCAGCTCCGCTCGGTTTTTTTCTCCTCGCGGAAGTAGCGCACCGCCTCGAGCAACCCCGCGTGCTTGGGCTCGAAGGTCACCACGCGCACCAGCAGTGGGCTGTCGCCCACCATCGTGAGCTGCCAGCCGCCGGGCTTCCACTCCTTGGTACGCTTGCCGGTCTCCGGATCCACCACGAAGGCGTGCTGAGGATGCGAGAAGATCACGCCGCCTTCCACCTCCACGATCTTGGGCGTCACCGTGGGGGGAAAGGAGACCTTCCAGCGCGGCTTGCCGTTTTTCAGCGACAGGGCCTCGACCTCGCCGGTGGGGGTCTTGACGAACAGGCTCTGCTGGCCGGCGGCCACCACCTTGCTCGGGCCCGGGAAGGGCCGCTTCCAGCGCAGCCGGCCGGTCTTGGTGTTGAGCAGGCCGAGCCGCCCGGCGCGCTCGAGCCAGGCCTGGCCGCGGTCCTGGTGGATCTCGGGGATCTTGGTGGCGGGGGCCCGGAACAGGTGAGGCCAGCGGCCCGCCAGTCGCCCGCTGGCGGCGCGGACCGCGTTGACGTACGTCGTGTCGGCGTACAGCACGCGATCCCCCACCAGGGCCACGGCCTTTTCCGAGTAGGCGGGCTTGACCAGCTTCTTGGACCAGCGACGCTTGCCGGTCTTGAGGTCCACGCCCCAGATCTGGCCGGTGCCCTTGCCGGTGATCCAGTCGGCCACGGTGAACACCAGCACGCCGTCCACCACGCCGAGGATCCGGTTCACCCGGGGGCGGAAGGGGGGCGCCTTGATCTCGAAGGTGAACGACACCCGGCCCGTGGTCGCCACGCCCACCACCTTGGTCCCCTCGGCGATGAAGAACCGCCCGCCGTGCGCGAGGTGCTTGTGTCCGGTGACGTCGTCGAGCATCTCCCGCGACCAGGCCTTGCGCAGCGAGCGCCGCTCGTAGGCGGTGACCGCCTTGGCCGTCACGCAGTAGACCCGCTTGGTGCCGTAGTAGCAGTTGCGGCGCTTGGGCGCGGGTTGCTTGGAGAGCACCTGACCGTCGGTGGGGCGCAGCACGTAGAGGTGATCCGGCTGGTCGGGCACGCGGTTGATGACGCGGACCTCCTTGGCGTCGGCGTGCACCGAGTGGTGGCTGCGCACGCGGCCGGGGATCATCTTTTTCCACTGGGGCTCGAGGGTCTTGGGATCGAGGCTCGACACCTCGGTCTTGATCACCAGCGGCACCGCCTGCGAGCCCACGATGATGGTGTCGGTGACCACCTGGGGTTTGATGGGCTCGAGCCCTTCGGTGGTCTCGAGCCGGTGGCGAAACAGCACCCGCTCACCCTTGGAGGCGTCGAGGTTCACGCCCACCAGGAAGTCCCCGGTGAGGGCGATCACCTCGCCCTCGGGCAGGGTCACCAGCGGCGCGGTGATGGGCGCCCCCACGTCGGCCACCGGGGTGATCTTGCCGCTTTTGCGCTCGATGAAGTAGATCTGCGATCCCTTGGCCGTGACGAAGCCCACCCCCAGCTTGCTCACCCCCAGCAGGCCCTTCATCTCGGTCTCCCAGGCGTCGCGGCCGTAGATGTCGAAGGCCTGGATGGTGCCCTTCTCCGTCCAGACCGCCAGGTAGGTGACGTTGCGGGCGATCTCGAAGCTCCAGGGCACCTCCGGGTCCTGGAGCTGCAGGCGTACGGGCTTGGTCCACCGCGTGGTCCCCCGGTGGAAGTCCAGGCCCACCAGCGCGGTGGGCTTCACCAGCCCGCCCTTGACCGGCTGGTAGAGCACCCCCAGGGCGCGGGTCTTGGAGCGCGAGATCACGTGGATCCGTCCGTCCACCCGGATGGTCTTCCCCCGGTACGGATAGCTCGGCGGCTCCACCTGACGAGGCCGCCGCGGGCGCGGCTTGGGCGGCGCGGGGCACCCCCACTCGGCGAGGGTGAAGACGAGGAGCAAGGCGGTGGTCAGCCTCGTCGTCGCAAAGAGCTTGCGAGCGCGGCGAGCGCTGCAAGCGATTCGAGCGCTGCAAGCGCTGCGAGCGCTGCTCGCGATTCGAGCGCTGCGAGCGATTCGAACGTTACGAGCCCTGAGCATGGAACGGACCTCCTGAATAACAACCGTTGAGAATCTCGTGGGTCATGGCTGGATGGGCAGTGTAGTCAAGCCCCTGGGGTCAGGCAAGGGTGGGCCTGCCCCCGCCCCGGGGCGACGAAACGGCCCGGTCCCCCACGTTCCGGCACAAAAACGGTCTACGGCATGCGCAGCGAGAAGGTGAGGTCCTGGGTGGTGGTGGCGTCCTCGGTGATGGTGACCTCCATGGGCATGATGACCGGGTCGCCGGTGTTCGGCGCGCGCCCCTGGGGCGTGACGCTGTCGTCGTCATCCAGGAATCCCGTGATGTACCAGGTGCCGGCGGGGATGTTCCCGATGGCGAACAGTGCCGAGCCGTCGCCGGACAAATCCACGCTCTCCACCATGGTCTGTCCCAGAGGCACCTGGTTGGGGTTGACCATGGGATCGTTTTCCACCACGGCCACGTAGGCGTTGCCCGCGCAGTCGATCAGGGTGTCGGTGGCGTCGCAGGTGACGTTGACCGAGAGGGTCAGCCGTCCCTCCACCCCGCCCGTGTCGGGCAGCGTGCAGCCGGACTCGTCGAAGCCGTCGCAGTTCTCGTTGCAAAGCAGGGTCCCGCCGTCGTAGCCCTTGCCCAGGGTCACACAGGAGTTGCCGCCGAGATCGTCGCCGTCACACAGCTCGTCGGCCTCCTCGATGCCGTTGCCGCACATCTGCATCCAGCAGCCCGAGGTGTCGAAGTCGTCGCAGGTGGCGTTGCACGACAGGGTCCCGCCGGAAAAGCCCTGGTCCTGGCAGGTGCGCCCGCCCACGGCGCTGGCGTCACAGGTCTCACCCCGGTCCACGCGGTTGTTGCCGCACAGGTCGCTCTTTTCCTCGTCGCAGCCGCTCGCGCCGAGCATGGCCAGCAGCGGCAACGCCGCGGCCAGCGGCAGGGCCACCGCCAGCACCAACGTGATGCGGCCCACCCGATCACTACGCCCCTCCGATTCTTTGTCCATCCCCAGGTTGCTCATGACGTACGTACCTCCATGATTGTCCGGCCCGGTCGTTCGGTTTGTAAACATCCGGTGTTTTTTTCGGGCCGATGCCCAGCACCCCCGAGTATGGTCGGTTGCGTTGCAACGAGTCAAGATCCTGCAGGGCCCCCATAATCTCATCGTCGCCTTGGCAATGGGGGCGGCCGAGGGATACACTCCGAGGCCATACGCTGTGGGCCTGGACGCGTCGAGCATGGGCAACAATGAACTCAAGGTCGATCCGCGGTCGACCCCCGGCACCGAGGGAAGCGGCTCCACGCCCGGCGTCGATCCGGGCGTCGGCGCTAGCGCCCGGCAGCGCGAAACCGCGCGCGTCTCCCCCTTTAGGGCTCGCGCAAGAATAACTTCGGCATTCGGCCGCCGATCCATC
>CAYFWA010000536.1:0-5259 GCA_964346625.1 uncultured Myxococcales bacterium | reverse complement strand
GGGGCAGGAGCGCTCGGCCGAAGGGCGGCGGGCGGGCGGGGGGCGCGACGCCAGGCGGCGCGGGGGCGCGGGGTCTTTGGCCGGGGGGTGGGCCGCAGCCCGTCTGGGCGGCGGCGCGTCACGGCCCGCTGGCGATCGCGGCCCTGGCGACGGGCTGCCGCAGGCCACCAGCATCGCCGCCAGCGTCGCCACCCGCATCGCTGACAGCCGCGCCCCGAGGCCGGCTACGCGGCCGGCGCTCGCCCGAGGGAGTCCTGCCCAAAGCGGGGTTGCCGGGGACCGGGGCGGATCGGCAGACCCGGGCCGGATCACCGCCCCGCCGCGCCTTCGCCCTCGTCCGCGGTACCGGCGGCGCCCGCGGCCTCACCCTCCTTGGCGCCCGGCAGCGGCTCGAGGCGGTTGCCCTCGGGCTCGCGCACCACGCGAACCCCGAACTGCTGCACCACCTGCTCGAGGGGCCGGCCGAAGTAAAACTCCAGCTCCTCGGCGGGCAGCGGCAGCTTCTCGGACAATAGGGGCCGGAGCTGCTCGTCGTAGGCCAGGGCGTCGATCACCACCTCCACGCCGTCGGCGCGGCCGTGGGCGGCGTCCTCGAAGGCCTCGGCCAGCCCCACCACCGAGCAGTGCGACTCGTGGGCCACCAGGGCCGGCGCCACGGGCTCGGAGGGGTCCACCACGTGGGCCCGGGCGAGCTTGGGGCTGCGCTTGAGCACCTGCTGGATGTCGGCGGTGTCCCAGCAGGCCTGGGCCCGGCACTGCAGGGGCCGCTCGGCGTAGATGCGGCAGCCGCCCTCGGCCTCGTCGTAAAACAGGCAGTGGCCCGTGTCGGGATCCTCGCGCAGCTTGATGACCTCGTCTTTGAGGGTCATGCTGCCCAGCTCGAGCGGCAAGTTGACCCGCTCGCCGGCTCGCAGGGTGTAGACCTGCGCCCGGGTCACCAGGCCCTCGTCGAACAGGCGCTGGTCCTCGGCGAATAGCGACGGGCTGGCGCCCTGGCAGCAGGCGCCGCAGCGCACGCAGTAGGGCCGGGTCTGATAGCCGATGACCTGCAGCAGATCCAGCAGCCTGCCGTAGCGCTCTTCCCGCGCGCGGGTGGGCAGCGTGATCCAGTCGGCCTCCAGGGCGCAGGTGAAGGCGTGGGCGCGCACCGCCTCGGTGGCCTCCGCGAGGTGCTCGCTGGCGCCGATGCGCTCCATGAACTCCCGCAGCGCCTGTTGCCACAGCGCCTCGAGCTCGACCCAGCTCGCCTCGGCGAGCTGGGTCGAAAAGTCAGGGGCGTCGCCGGCGGCGGGATCGACAGGGGAACGGGACTCGGGCTTGCTCATGGCTCTCCTCGCGGCTGGATCTGGATCTCGACCTGGGACCGGAACCTGGAACCGGGACCTGGGACCGGAACCTGGGACCGGGACCCTGGAACCTGGGACCGGGGACCGGGACCTGGGACCGGGACCCTGGAACCTGGGACCGGGGACCGGGACCTGGAACCGTATGTAGCGGGCCTGGCGGTCAAGTCAAGCGGGGCGTCGCGCGACCCGCGGGTGCCGCGACGACCGGGACGACGGAACGGGCGATGACAAAAAAAGGGTTCTGTCCGAATTTCTCAACGGGATTTGTACTGCGCTTATGAAATGTTGACTGCTGGCGCGGCTCTGGCCGTTGTCCACAGTGCGGCGCGGCAAGGCCCCCCCAGAGGCCTCGTTGACGCGCCGCTGCTGTGGTCAACATGCCAGAGCCGTGACAGCGCGGCGTGTACAGCAAGGCGTTCGTTTTCGCTCAATCCGGATCATGCTAGATTCGGCTCGCAACCCCGTTTCTCCTGATAAAACGGGTCGTTATCGTGGTGAGAGATCCGGATATAGCCCGAAAAAGCGGGTGGCCTGCTTTGGTGAGCGCTCGCGCGGTAGCACGGGCTCTTGTCGCTTTTGATGGGGAGCTTTTTCGGACATCCGCGTAGCAACGCGGAACGTGCAAAGCCCAGAGTCCTGACCGTCCCCGAGGGATTCGCAACGAAGCGAAATGAGCGTGTCTGCCTCGAAGGGGCACCTTGGTGACGTGCGGCGTCGGTCGTCGCGGGACCGGATTCATGACCATTCATCTCATCAACACGGAAAGCGCTGGGAGGAAAACAAATGGAACTTCGATTGGGCAAGTTGGCGATGGCGGGAAGGTCGGCGATGGCGGGAAGCTCGGCCATGACGGGTAGGTCGGCCATGACGGGAAGATTGCCAGGGGTCGCCCTCGCGGTGGTGGCCACGGGCCTGGTGGCGGGCCTGGTGGCGGGCCCGCTGTCGGGCTGCTCCGACGACGACAGCAGCTCGGGTCCGATCTGCGGCAACCAGATCGTCGAGACGGGGGAGACCTGCGACGACGGCAACACCGTGAACGGGGATGGCTGCTCGGCCACCTGTCAGACCGAGGTCGCGGTTTGCGGCAACGGCACGGTGGAGGGCGCCGAGCAGTGTGACGACGGCAACACCGTGGACGGGGATGGCTGTTCGGCCACCTGCCAGAACGAGGTCGCGGTCTGCGGCAACGGGGTGTTGGAGACCGGAGAGGTCTGCGACGATGGCAACAACGCGGGGGGCGATGGCTGCTCGGCGGACTGCCTGTCGGACGAGACCTGCGGCAACGGGATCGTGGACGGCGATGCGGGGGAGACCTGCGACGACGGCAACGAGGACAACACCGACGCGTGCCCCGACGGCGTGGGGGGCACCTGCGAGACGGCGAGCTGCGGCGACGGCTTCGTGCAGGCCGGCACCGAGGTGTGCGACGACGGCAACACCGTGGGCGATGACGGCTGCTCGGCGGACTGCCTGTCGGACGAGACCTGCGGCAACGGGATCGTGGACGGCGACGCGGGGGAGACCTGCGACGACGGCAACCAGGACAACACCGACTCGTGTCCGGATGGGGTGGGGGGCACCTGCCAGACGGCCGCCTGCGGCGACGGCTTCGTGCAAAGCGGCGTGGAGACCTGTGACGACGGCAACGGCGTGAACACCGACGCGTGCCCCGACGGCGCGGGGGGCACCTGCCAGGACGCCGAGTGCGGCGACGGCTTCGTCTGGGCCGGCCAGGAGGGCTGCGACGACAGCAACACCACGGCGGGCGACGGCTGCAGCGACACCTGCCAGATGGAGGGCTGCGGCAACGGCGTCGTGGACGCGGGGGAGACCTGCGACGACGGCAACCAGGACAACACCGACTCGTGTCCGGATGGGACGGGGGGCACCTGCCAGGCGGCGCGCTGTGGCGACGGCTTCGTGCAAAGCGGCGTGGAGACCTGTGACGACGGCAACGCCACCAACACCGACGCGTGCCCCGATGGGACGGGGGGCACCTGCCAGGACGCCGAGTGCGGCGACGGCTTCACCTGGGCTGGCCAGGAGGTGTGCGACGACGGCGACACCACCGGCGGCGACGGCTGCGCGGCCGACTGCCAATCTGACGAGACCTGCGGCAACGGGATCGTGGACGGCGATGCGGGGGAGACCTGCGACGACGGCGACCAGGACAACACCGACGCCTGTCCGGACGGCGCGGGGGGCACCTGCGAGGCGGCCACCTGCGGCGACGGCTTCGTCCAGGCCGGCGTCGAGGAGTGTGACGACGGCAACCTCGGAAACAACGACGGCTGCAGCGCCACTTGCGATTGGGAGAGCTGCCTGAACGCGAGCGACTGTGGCGACACCAGCCTCTACGTCTGCGACGTGGCGACCCAGACCTGCCGACTCAGCCAGTGCACCTACTCCAGCACGGACTGTGGCGTGGGCTGCGCGGGCACCGATTCGTGCTGTCTGGAGCAGACCGCCGGCACCGACGTGGGCGCCTGCTACGACATCTGCGATCCCTACGATCTCGCCTGCCCCGGCGGCCTCGAGTGCTACAACATCCCGTTCAACCAGGGCATCGGCCGCTGCCTGCAGGCCGGCAGCAGCACCGTGGGCCAGTTCTGCTCCGTGAGCCACACCGACACCGGCTGTGCGGCCGGCGCGACGTGTCTGAACGACGGCTCCAACGATCGCTGCTACGAGGTGTGCGACTTTTTCGGCACCCCGAGCTGCAGCGGCGGCAACACCTGCTATCTGGGCGGGTACTGCGACACCCCTCCCGCGGTCTCCCACAACGTGGCTTTGGGCGCGACCTGCCCGAGCGGCGCGACCAACGGCGAAGAGTGCGCCCCCAACGGGGACGGCTTCCAGGGCGGATGCTATGACCTGGGCGCGGGCATGATCTGCTATCAGCTCTGCCAGCTCAGCTCGTACTCGGGTTCTGTCACGCCCTGCCAGACGGGCACCTGCCAGGATGCATTCAATCCGCCCCTGCAGGGCGACGTCGGGCTCTGCTATTGAGGGAAAGGACACGCCTTTCCGAGGCCTTCCGCGCCTTTCCGAGGCCTTCCGCGCCTTTCCGCGGCCTTCCGCGCCTTTCCGAGGCCTTCCGCGTCTTTCCAACATGCAGTCTCCACCCGTCTTGACCCCCCTGCGGGGCGCGGATAGGCTCTTCGGCCATGTCGGAAAAAACTCCTCCATCGTCGGCCGGACCCAAGGGCACGGGTGAAGGAAACGGTGAAGGCGCGGGCGTGAGCGGGGGCTCGGGCGGGGGCGCTGGCGCCGGCCGAGGCTCCGGCCTGGGCGCCGGCCAAGGCTCCGGCGTGGGCGCGGGCGCCGGCCGAGGCTCCGGCGTGGGCGCGGGCGTGGGCGCTGGAGGGGACGGCGGCGGGGCGGGTGACGAGGCGACCGAATTCCAGCCCTACGTGCCGGATCGGACGGATCAGCGGGACTTCTCGGTGCGGGCGCTGGTGGTGGGGTGCCTTTTCGGGGCGCTGTTCGGGATGGCCAACGCGTATCTGGGGTTGCGGGTGGGGCTGACGATCTCGACGGCGATCCCGCTGGCGGTGATCTCGGTGGCGGTGTTTCGGGGCATGGAGCGGCTGCGGCTGTTTCGGGGCAGCGGGATCTTGGAACACAACATCGCCCAGACCACGGGGAGCGCGTCGTCCTCGCTGGCGTCGGGGTTGATCTTCACGATTCCGGCGCTGTTTCTGTGGGGTCTGCGGCCGAGCCTGACGCAGCTCGTGGTGTTGGGGATGCTGGGGGCGACGCTGGGGATCCTGTTCATGATCCCGCTGCGGCAGTTTCTGATCGTGAAGGAGCACGAGGTGCTGCCGTACCCGGAGGGGACGGCGTGGGCGGGGGTGCTGTTCGCGGCGGACTCGGGCGGGGGGCGGGGGAAGATGGTGTTCTACGGCCTGGG
>CAYFWA010000535.1:0-5301 GCA_964346625.1 uncultured Myxococcales bacterium | reverse complement strand
GCGAGGCAATGCGAGGCGAGGCAATGCGAGGCGAGGCAATGCGAGGCGAGGCAATGCGAGGCAATGCGAGGCAATGCGCGCCGAGGCCCTCGGCGACGGGGCCGCCGGCGGACCCCCCATGGCAGGGACCCGGCGTGGCGGTTATACTGCCTCTCGAGAGCCGGTTGCCGATGTCATGACGCCACTTCCTCTACGTACGCCCAGTACGCGCCGTCGTCGCGCCTTGCCAGCCGCGCGCCTCGCACGCCAACTTGACAAACTAATTTTGATCAGCGGCCTAAGCACCCTGGGCTTTCCGACCCCCGCCCACGCCGACCCGGCGCGCAACACCGGCGCTGACCGCCGCGCCAGCGGCCTGTGGGATCGAGTGCTCTACCCGGCCGCGGGTCGCTACCGGAACCTGCTCACCGCGGCGCAGCGACACCTGTCGGCTCGCCCCCCCCGCGCGGTGCATCACCAGCGGGCCCGCACGCTCATTCGCGCCGCCACGCGCCTGAGCCCCCGCCGCCCCCAGGCCTGGCACCTGCTGGGTACCCTGCACGCGGCGCGCGGCCGCTGGGCCAAGGCCACCGACGCCTTCGCCAAGGCGCGCCGCCTCGGCCCCCACTACCGCCCGCGCAACCTGACCTACGCCTTCGCCATGGCCGCCCTGCGCGCCGAGCGCTACACCGCGGCGGCGCGGGCCTTCCTGTCGCTGCGGCGCCCCGGAGACACCTCGCAGGTCACGGCCATCTTGCTGACCAACGCGGCCGAGGCCTACGGCGCCGCGGGGCACCTGCGGCGGGCCGTCCGCCTGTATCGCCAGGCCATCTCCGAGGATCTGCGGTACCCGGCGCCCCGCTGGGGACTGGCGGTGGCCCAGCACCGGGCGGGCAAGCCGCGCCTGGCGGTCCGCCTGGCCACCGCGGCCCTGCAGGTGGATCCCCAGGCGCAGGCCCTGCTCGGCCCCCAGGCCCTGTTCGTGCCGCCGGCCGCGCGGCACTACCACCTCGCCCTGCTCTACGAAGCGCGCCAGGAGCCCGCGCGGGCGCGGCGGTCCTTCGAGGAGTATCTCGAGGCGCGGCCCCGCTCGCCCTACCGCCCCCAGGTCCGGGAGGCCCTGGCGCGGCTGTCCGCGGCGGCCACCGCCCGGCCTCGACCACGCCCCCGGCGGCCCGCCCGCCGGCGCCCGCGGAGCCGCCCATGAGCGCACCGACAGCGGATGCGGCCCGGCGGCGGCGGCGGGCGACCTGGCTCGGGGCGGGCGTGGCCGCTGCCCTGGCCGGGCTCTGCGCCACGAGCCCCGCGGCGGCGCGTTCCCGGGACGCCATCCGCGGCGAGCCCCGCCCCTCCCTCACCGACTTCTGGCGCCCCCCGTCCGCGGCCAAGCGGCAGGCCCACCGCCGGCTGCAGGACGCCCTGCGGCTGCTCCGGCGCGCCGTGGGCGAGGGGCGTCGGCAGCAACCCGTGACCAAGCCCGCCCTGTACCGCCGCGCCCGCCAGATGCTGGTGGCCTTGACCCGGGCCCACCCCGACGAGATCCGTTTCTGGTATTGGCGCGGCTTCGCGGCCCACCTCACCCGCGACGAGGGCGCGACCCTGGGGGCCTGGATGCAGGTCTTCCAGCGCGCCCCGTACCACTGGTCCATCCCCGACGTCACCTTTTCCCTAGGCGTGATCCTGGCCAAGCGGGGACGCTACGCCGAGTCGGTGAAGATCTACCGACACGGCATGCCGCTGTCGGCGCGGCTTTCTACGCGGGGCATCATGGCCTCCAACTGCGCCGAGTCCGCCATGGCCATCGGCAAGCTGCGGCTGGCCGAGCACCTGTACCGCGAGTCGCTGCGGCTGCGGCCGCGCGCCAACGACGCCGCCTGGTGGGGGCTCATGGTGGCGCTGGATCGCCAGGGGCTCACCCTGGCCGCCGAGCGCGCCGCCGGCCGCGCCCTGTTGCTGGATCCCCAACTGCAGGGCCTGCGCGGTCCCGCGGTCTTTTTCGTGCCCCCCGGCGATGTGCACTACTACCTGGCGCTGGCCCGCGAGGCCCAGGGACGACCAAAGGACGCGCTGCGGCAGTGGCGACGCTTCGTAAAAAAGCGCCCCAAGAGCCGCTACGTGCCCCGGGCCCGGGAGCACCTGCGTCGGCTCGGAGCCATCGTGGCCCGCTATCAGCCGCGGGCGCGGCTCGTCCGGGTGGTCCCCCCCCGGGCCCACCAGGCGGTGGCGCGGCTGCGGCCCCGGGTGGCCCGCTGCTATCGACGGCGCGCCAAGCGCAAGCCCTTCCCCGAGGGGCCGCTGGCCTTGATGCTCCGGCTGCGCCAGGGGCGCATCCGGCGGGTCTCGCGCGGCTGGGTGCCCTCCATGATCACCGACGCCTCCCTGGAGCGCTGCGTGCGCGGCGCGCTGCGCGGCCAGCGGCTCGCGGTGCCGGGGCAGCACACCCGCGTCTTCGTCACGTTCTATCTGGAGCGCGCCCCATGAGGCCGGCAAGTCGCCCGCCCGGCACCCGCGCGCTCGGAGGCCTGGAGAGCCATCCATGAAGTGGTACGTCGCCATCGGATTGTCCGCCTGGTTGCTCGCTTTGACCCTCGGGGCGGCCCTGCTGCCCGAGAGCCCCGGCGCACTGCCGCGCGCGCACGCGCGTGGCAAGGCCACCGCCTCGGCCAGGGAGAGCCGCCGGCCGCGGCTCAAGCTCTGGGACCGGGTGCTGGTGCACCGCCTCGAGCGCGCCGACAAGCTGGTGCAGCAAGCCCAGGGGCTGCTGGCCAAGCGCAAGTATGCCGAGTCTGAAACCCTCATCAAGCGGGCCATCCGCATCCGCCCCTACGCCGCTTCGCTCTGGTTCGCCCTGGGCACCGTCCGGTCGCTGGCCGGCGACTACCCCGGCTGCGTCAAGGCCATGCGCCGCACCCGCAAGCTCGAGGAGAAGCTCCGCCCGAGCCTGGTGGCCTTCCGGCTGGGCCTGTGCCTGTCGCTGTCGGGCCACATCGCCGAGGGGGTCAAGGAGTACCAGCAGGTCAAGCCCGGGCGGTGGGTCAAGGCCTCGGTGCACCACTGGAACCTGGCGGACAACTTCATGGCCCTGGGACGGCTCACCGAGGCCGTGAGCCACTACCGGCAGGCCCTGGCGCACAACCCGGGCCTGCGCGTAGTGCAGTTCGCCCTGGCCGTAGCCCTGGACCGCCAGGGTCGCCACCGGCTGGCCGAGCGCCGCATGCAGCGCGCGCTGCAGCTCGACCCGCACGCCAAGTCCCTGGCCAGCGCGGACATCATCTGGCTCCCGGCCCACGATCACCACTACTACCGGGCCCTGGCGGCGCTGGTGACCGGGCGTCGGGCCGCCGCCCTGGAGCAGCTCCAGCGCTTTTACCAGGCGGCCCCCCGCAGCCCCTGGCGCGTGGTCATGCGCCGCCGGGTCGAGCACCTGCGCACCCGGCCCTACCAGCCCGACGAGCTGCGCCCGGCCGCGGCCAAGGCCGAGGCCGCGGTTAAGGCCAAGGCCTCGCCGAGGCCCCGCTTGGCCAAGCCCCGCGAGGCCAAGCCCCGCTCGCCGAAGGACGCCACCGCCGAGCCCGCCGAGCTCAACCTCGACAAAAGACGCGCCGCGGCGGCCCTGCAGCGCGTCGCGCCCCGGCTGCGCTCCTGTCTGGGGCAGCTCCCCAAGGCGCCCCGCCTCGACGACTACCGCGCGGTGCGCCTCCGGCTCACCCTCGGCGCGCGCGCCGGTCGACTGACCCACCTGCAGGTGACCGACGCCGTGGGCGAGGTCCCCGAGACCGCCCGAGCCTGCCTGCGCCGCGTGCTGGCCCGTTTGCCCTGGCCCGCGCTGCGCACCGGCCGCCGCGCCCGGGCCGAGACCCGGTTCACCTTCGCCGTAGTGGGGCCCTGAGCCGGCATCGCCGAGGCGCTGGGTCCCCCCGGGTTCGCTGAAAGCCGTTCGCTCTCTGCGGCTGGCCTGTGCGCGAAGTGGGGGGGACAGGGAGCGGGAGCGGAAGGGAACGCGGGCCCGACGCGTTGGAGCCCGCGCGCCGGGCAGGGGCCGGGGCTACTTGCGGCCGATGATCAGGGGCATGTGCCAGGTCACCCCGATCCCGCCGTACCAGGCCACGCCCGGATCATTGTCTCCCTCGATGTCGTAGCAGTCGCCGTTGACGTCGCAGAACTCGCTGGGGAAGATGCGATACATGCGCAGCAGCAGCCCCAGCGAGAAGGTGCGGCTCAAAAACCAGTCCGCGCCCACGCCGAAGGACAGCGCCGCCCCCGAGGTGGTGATCGAGGAGTAGTCATCGAGCGGCTGGGTGATGCTGCCGTAGCCGATGCCCAGGGCGCCCCAGATGTCGAAGGGCCCCAACGGGAGCATGCCCTTGGCCTCCAGGGCCGCGACGCCGAAAAACAGGGTGTCCCCCTCATAGCACCCTCCGGCGGTGCAGTATTCGCTGTCCATGGCCGTGATCCCGCCGTGGATGCCCACCGCGAGCCACGGGATGAAGCGCCAGGCCACCGAGCCGAACACGCCGCCCCCGGTCTGGGTGCCGCCCACCACCGAATAGGTGCCGGCGCCGGCGAAGGAGGCCGCGCCGAAGTCCACGCTCACGATCAGGGAGCGTCGAGCGGGCTTGCTGCGCCGCTTCACGTGCCCGCCGGGAGGCGGGGGGCCGCCGCCGCCGCCGTGGACGCCGCCGGTGGAGCCGCCGCCCGGAGGCGGGGGCACCGCGTAGGGATCGGGGCCGGGGACCGGATCCCCGGCCGCCGTGCCCGCGCCGCCGCCGCCGCCCGAGGCCGGGGTGCCCGTGGCCGCGCCATCGTCCGGGCTGGGGCCGGGGTCGGGTCCAGGCCCGGGCCCGGGGCTGCCCGAGGCGGCGCGCTTTTTGAGCACCTTGATCTTCTCGGCGACGTCCCCCACCTTGGGGTGGCGATCGCTCATCGCGTGCTTGCCGTGATTGCGGACGTACTTCTCAAGGTAGTAGATCGCCTTGTTGTAGTCGCGCAGGGCCTCGTAGCAGTTGGCCATACCGTAGTCCAGGATCGGGTGGTAGCGCAGATCCTTGACCTCGTCGAAGGCCCGGATGGCCTGCTCGTACTTGCCCTGTCGATACAGCCGCCGCGCTTTTTTGTACTTCTCCGCGATCAACTTGTTTTTGTCCGGCGCGGCCTCCGCCGGCCCCGCGGCCAGGCCCGCGGCGAGCACCGCGGCGGCGAGCACGCATACCAAAGTCCGTTTCGATCGCATCGACTCCTCCTTGTGGTCCCGAGGCCAGCTTCTCATGGCTAAGGCCCCGATCACGAATAACCTGATCGTTCAGGCCGCCGATCCATCCCGGC
>CAYFWA010000534.1:1608-5303 GCA_964346625.1 uncultured Myxococcales bacterium | reverse complement strand
CGCGCCGCACTGTGGACAACGGCCAGAGCCGCGCCAGCAGTCAACATTTCATAAGGGTGCAGATCCTCTCAGATCACGAAATAGCTGTGCTGATCGCAAGCTAGAGACGGTTCAGCGGCGGATTTCTTGGTATTTGGCGTTGCCAGACACGAGATGTCGAACCGCGGCAGGAGTGCTGATTTCGCGCTCAACGCGAGCCGTGATCTAGGAGGATCTGCACCCATTTCATAAGCGCGGAACAAATCCCGTTGAGAGATTCGGACAGAGCCCTTTTTTCGCAGCTCCGCAGGCCGGCTCCGCGGGCCGATTCCGGTGTCCGGCGTCCGGGGACCGGCTCCGCGGGCCGATTCCGGTGTCCGGCGTCCGGGGACCGGCTCCGCGGGCCGGTTTCGGGGGGCCGGTTCCGACGGCCGGCTCCGGCGGCCGGCGTCCGGCCGCCGGAGCCGACTCCAGCAGCGGCGCCAGGAGGGGGACGATCCCTCTCACTACGGCGATCACTGATTCAGTGATCCGGGTTGTGAGAGCATTTCCGGCCGCAGCACCCGCCGATCCGCGGGCGAATGGCTCTCACAGGCCCCTGATGGTCGCTTTTTGGCGTCCGAAGACCCCGAAACCCTCTCACTACGGCGATCACTGATTCAGTGATCGGAGTTGTGAGAGGGGATGGGGTGGGGCCCGACCGCGGCGTCACAGCGCCGAACCTCGGTTTATGTAGGCCCGTTTTGACGCCGTCGCGGCGCCTCGGGCTCGGGCTCGGGCTCGGGCTCGGGCTCGGGCTCGGGCTCGGCTGCGGGGATCACTCGCACGGGGAAGGGCTCGGTGGCCGCGCCGGTGTACAGGGTCCGGTGGGGGAAGGGGATCTCGATGCCGGCCTCGTCGAAGGCCTCCTTGATCTCGGTGGCCACGGTGGTCTTGAGCTCGAAGTAATTCTCGCGCTTGCCCCACACGGAGTACTGCAGATCGAGGCCCGACTCGCCGTAGCCCACGAAGAAGAACTGGGGCTTGGGATCCACCAGGCACAGCGGGTTGAGGTCCGCCACCTCGTCGAGGAGCTTGCGCACCCGCCGCAGATCCTCCTTGTAGGCCACGTCGATTTTCAGGTCCACGCGGCGGATCGGGAAATGGGTGAGGTTGGTGACCTCCTTGTTGAGCAGCAACTCGTTGGGGATGCGCACCAGGAGGTTGTCGAAGGTGCGCAGGCGTGCGCTCATCAGGTCGATGGACAGCACCTCCCCCTTGGTCTCGCCCACCTTGATGACGTCGCCCACCACGAAGGGCCGCTCCCCGATGAGGAAAAAGCCGCTGATGAGGTTCGAGATGGAGGTCTTGGCTGCGAAGCCGAGGGCCACCGTGAGCAACCCGGCGGCGCCCAGCAGGGCGCTGAGCTGGATGCCGAGCACGTTGAGCGCCCAGATCACGGCCACGAGCCGCACCGCGTAGCCGAGCACGCGGCGCAGCACCATCTGGGACTGCGCGTCGAGCTTGCGGAAGCCGAAGCGGCGCCTGACCAGGCGGGCGATCACGAACCCCGCCACCAGGATCAGCGCGGCGCGCACGTAGGCCCGGGCCTCGGGAGACAGGGCCAGCTCGACGGCCACGTCCCAGTAGTCCTTGAGGGTGCTCCAGAGCTCGTTCATGGCGCTCTCCTTGGACGTTGCGGAGTTGCGCGGGCAGGCTACCCGAACAGGCTGCCCAGGGCACGGACGCTGAGGCGGTCCGACAGGGGTACGCGCGCCATCGCGATGCGAGCGGCTCCCCGCACGGCGCCGTGGTGCAGGGTGTCGCGTAGGCGCAACCGGATGATGTCTCCGTCCGCGGGACGTTCGAACAAGATGTGCTCGGTCCACAGCTCCCGATCGGGCCCCTCGTAGACCGAAAGATGGATCACGGGCAGGTTCAGCTTCTCCACGGTGATGGGCTCGCGCGAGCGGTTGCGGATGGTGACCGCGGAGGTGGCGCGGTGGGCCCGAAAGGGGAGCTGCTCCAGGTTCAGGCGCATGGCCGTGCGGCCCGCGTAGCACAGCTCCCCCACCATGGTGTCTGGCCCGAACCAGGTGTCCGACGGGCGGTAGGCGGGCAGCTCCGACAGCGGCGTCTCCTTGGGGCCCGCGGTAATCTGCACCCAGATGGGGGTGGAGATGTAGACCGTGATCTCGTCGGTGGGCAGCACCACGAAGGGATTCTCGGGGCGGCTGATGATGGCGCGATCCGCCAACCGGGGGATCAGCCGGACGTGATCGCTGTCATCCGAGACGCCGTAGCGGGTGACGTTCTTCTTGGCCAGCAGGTCCCCCGCGTCGGTGGGAAGCACCACGCGCACCGCGGGGTCCAGGTGGTCTTCGTGACGCTCCCAGGCCAGGCGCCACTCGCCGGGCGCGCGCTCCAGCCACACGCTCAGGGGTCCGATGCGCCAGAGCCCTTGCTGGCCCAGGGGCACGCGGTAGGGGCCCCACCAGGTCAGGTTGTCGTTCGCCGCGGCCCGGGCCGCTTCCCGGGCCGTCTCCCGGTCGTCTGGGGCGTTCTGCGGGTCCGGGGCGTCACGCGCCTGCGGTCCAGCGGAGCGGGATCCGGTATTTTTCGCGCTCATGGGGCAAACCTATGGGCTCGTGGGGCAACCGCGCTAAAATAGCAGCTTGCGTGGGAGATGGTACCCCGCACGAGGTCCCCGATGGGGTTTCGGGCGAGCTGCTCCGCAGGGGGGCGGGACCACCCCGCAGCGCAAGTGACAGCGAGGAGATCGACATGAAGCTCTGGATCCTGTCGCACCTCAAGAGCTCTCCGGGCAACCGGCTGATGCTGGAGGCGGCCGCGGCGCGGGGGCACCAGGTGAGCCTGGTGGATCCCATGGGCCTGCACGTGATCGCGGCGACCCGTCCGGGGGCGCCGGCCCTGGCCGGGCCCCAGGTGGAGGGGCGCTGGCCCGACCTCGTGTTCACCCGCCTGGGCAGCTCGGCGCCGCCCGAGTGCTTCCACGTGCTCGAGTGGCTCGAGGCCCGCAGCGTCCCCTGTCGCAACCGGGCCGACGCGCTGCGCCGAACCCGGGACAAGGCCACGCAGATGCTCGAGCTCGTGGCCGGGCGGCTGCCGCTGCCTCCCACCGCGCTGGTGGGGCGGGACTCGCCGCTGGATCCGGTGCTCGAGGCGTTGCCCGGACCGCCCTGGATCGTGAAGCTGCCGGTGTCCACCCAGGGCAGCGGGGTCATCCTGGCCGAGTCCCGGCGCTCGCTGCAATCCATCTGTGACACCCTCCACGCCACGGGACAGCGGCTGTTGGTGCAGGGCTTCGTGGCGGAGGCCGCTGGCGCCGACGTGCGGGTGCTGGTGGTGGATGGCACGGCCCGGGCGGCCATGCGGAGGCGGGGGCGGGCTGACGAGTTCCGCTCCAATCTACACCGGGGCGGCACCGCCGAGGAGGCGACCCTCACGCCCGCGCTGGTGGACGTGGCGGAGCGCGCTACCGCGGCCCTGGGCCTGCACGTGGCGGGGGTGGATCTGCTGGAGTCCGCCGAGGGGCCGCTGGTGGTGGAGGTCAACGGCTCCCCTGGCCTCGAAGGGATCAGCGTGGCCACCGGCCGTGACGTCGCGGCGGAGGTGGTGTCCTTCCTGGAAAACAGCGCGGAATCGCGAGCGGTGGAGACGCGCTGAGACGCGCTGAGACGCGCTGAGCTGAGACGCGCTGAGACGCGCTGAGCTGA
>CAYFWA010000534.1:0-1508 GCA_964346625.1 uncultured Myxococcales bacterium | reverse complement strand
GCTGAGACGCGCTGAGCTGAGACGCGCTGAGACGCGCTGAGACGCGCTGAGGCGCGCTGAGGCGCATCGATCGCCGCCACCGCACCGTCACAGGGGGATGTTGCCGTCGGTGCGGGGGGCCATCACCCGGTACAGGGGTATGGCCAGCGCCACCACGAGCAAAAAGGAGGCGGCCACCAGGGCGAAGACGTGACGGTAGCCGATCCAGGTCACCACCGATCTGTTTTACGTACAGGGGCAAAAAGGGGATCACCATGCTGAAGCCGGCCGCGGTCAGCAGGTGCACGGCGAACAGGATCCGAACGGTGGCTCTCCAGGGCATGGGACGGATGGTTCCCAGTCACACACACCGCTGCGTTGGAGTGTGACCGGGCATGGGTCTCGGGGTGGGCCGCCTCTTCCGGTCCGCGCCGGGTTCGTCACGGGCGGGCACAGGCAGCTTCGATTCTGCTGGAGGGATATGATATCCGCAAATAGAGAGGCTGGCGAGCTGGCAGAGCACCCGACCACCGGGAGACTGGGCCGCGTTTTCCCGCCCGTCGCCATTGCGCGCCGGGGAGGCCGGCCCACCCCCCTTGGATTCGCGACCCACCGGGGACTGTGCTATCGACACGGAATAGACAACGGGCCTCGGGCCCCGAGCCCCGTCCCCCGTCCCCCGTCCCCTGATCCCTACCCCTCGGATGGCGGCGGCCCCGTCCGGCCTCGGGCAGGAAGCTTCCGCGGAGCGGGAGGCGCGTGGGCAAGGCCCTGCCGGCCGGGGAGGCCCATGGAAAGGAGCGCATCATGTCTTGGTCCTGGTCTTGGCTCTCACGACAACGTTGGGACGACCCGCGGACGCTGCTCGGCGCCGTGGTGCTGGGCGTCGCCGTCTTTCTGGTGACCTGGGGAGTGTCCCGGTTTTTGACCTTCCTGCTGCGGCGCCCCGAGTGGAAGATGGGGCAGCTCGGGCGCAAGGTGGATCCGACGGCGCTCAACTACCTGGTCCACGCCAAGACCCTGGTCGTGTACCTGATCGGGCTGGTGGTCTTCGCCAGCCACGTCTCCGCCCTCAAGGCGCTGGTGAGCACCATGGCCGCCGGCGCCGGGATCACCGCCCTCGTGGTGGGCTTCGCGGCTCGCTCCACCCTGTCCAACCTCGTGGCGGGCCTGGGCATCGCCATCTACCGTCCGGTGCGCATCGGCGACTGGGTGAGCCTGGACGAGCAGTACGGCGAGGTGGAGGACATCACGCTGCGGCACACCATCGTGCGCACCTGGGAAGGGCAGCGGCTCATCATCCCCAACGAGAAGCTCGACGAGAAGTCCATCATCAACCACACCATCGTGGATCCCGTGGTGCTGTCGCGCATCGAGGTGAGGGTCAGCTACGACACCGATTTGGACCTGGCCCTCGGGGTGCTCGAGGAGACCGGCCGACAGTGTCCCCATCTGGCTCCCGGCCGTGACGCCCCCTGGGTGCGGGTCATCGACCACGGCGCCTACGCCATCACCTTACGGGTCTATCT
>CAYFWA010000533.1:2902-5325 GCA_964346625.1 uncultured Myxococcales bacterium | reverse complement strand
TGGCTGCGTGAGCTCGCTTCGCTCGCGGGTCTGGACTGGATCATTCCAGCAAGCTAAAATGATCCAGTCACCAGCGGCTCATCGGTTAAATATCCCGCAATATTCGCCCTCTTCGCGCCTTGCCAGCCGGGCGCCTCGGCGACCTGAGCTGGACACCTTATTCGTGACCGGGGCCTCAGCCCTGCTCGAGCTGCTCCACGAAGGCCTCGATGCTGGTGCGGGCCTGCTCCTCGGAGTAGCAGCGCAGATCGTTGAGATCCCCGTCGATGAGCAGGTAGGGGAGCCGCAGGCGCTCCTGAAGCCGCTGCGGCATGCCGTAGCGGGTGTTGGAGTTGTTGGGGCACGTGCGCGCGTCGTGGTAGAGGATGCCGTCCACGCCGAATCGGTCGCACATGGCCGCGATGTAGTCCTCCTTCACCGGATCCGAGCGCACGATGAACAGCTCGGTGTAGGCTCGGGCCATGGATTCGAAGGGTTGCTCGGGATCGAGCTGGTTGAAGATCCAGCTATTGCAGTAGGTGGAGACCACCACGCAGGTCTGCAGCTCCAGGAGCTGCTGCGACAGGGGGCGCAGCTTGCCCCAGATGGGCATGCCCTCCCAGTAGATCCGGTGCTTCTCGCCCTCCACGGCGGCCACCTTGTCTGCCACCCGCTGCTTTAGCTCGGCGAGCAGCTCCTCGTAGTAGTCCACCGCCACTTGCGTCCCGCGCAGCACTACGGCCGGGCCCATGTGGATGGTGGCGTCGAAGAAGGTGAGGGCGGACGGCCGCGCCGCGCCGGTGAGCAGCACCTGCTCCCACAGCTCGGAGCAGCGCTTGCTCAGGCCCACCACCTCGCGCAGCCGGTCCATGTCCAGCGCTCGCCCGGCGATGGGCTCCAGCTCCTTGGCCAGGTACTGGATCTGGCCCGTGATGGAGCTCACGTGCTCCCGCGACATCGCGCCCACGTTGCGGTGGGTCTCCACGCCGAGCACGGGCACCGCCCAGTGCCGGCCATACCACTGGAACCAGTCCTGCACGTCCCGGCACTGATTGGTGTTGTAGACCAGCACGTCGGGCTTGGGCACCGACTCGATGCCGTAGGCGGCGGTGAGGGGGGTGTGGCCCTGGAGGAAGGCGCCCACGTCCGCGGTGAGGTAGGAGCAGATGTCCGGGGAGTAGCCCACGGCGTTGGCATAGGGGATGTAGTCCGTGGCCTGCCGCGTGGCGCCGAGGATGGCCGAGTGGTTCTCCGGGAAGTACACCTCGAAGCCCAGGCCTTGCAGCAGCTCGGCCGGGCCCACGCTGGTGCACCAGGCCACCTTGCGATTTGGGTCCTTCGAGGCGGCGTCCACCCCCAGGAAGTGGTCCGCCATGATCTTCTTCATGGTCTTGGCCGCGGCGATGCGCTTGGGCCGCGGCTTCTCGTCGGTCATGGATTCCTCCGTCGCATGCGGGATCTCGGCTCGAATCACGAAGCGGGATCCCGGCTCGGGTCACGAAGCGGGATCTCGGCTCGAATCACGAAGCGGGATCTCGGCTCGAATCACGAAGCGGATACTACGCGAAACCGATACTACACAGCAGTAGAATGGCGGGTTGTCAAGCCATCTCGGGCTCTCGATCCCCTGGATTTAGCGCATGAAATCGATGGATCGGCTACTGGTGTAATTATTCGATAGGAGTGAAATTGCCGCACTCGGTCAGGGGGCGGATCATCGCCATGCAGAGGGCGCTGCAGCGCTGCGTCGGAACCGACCTCGTCGGAACCGATCCCGGTCAAGCCGCCGCCTGGCCCGGGTGACCTCGCGGGGCGATTTTCCGCTCGCTATCTCTTTACGCGCCGTGCTCGTTGTTTGAGTCGTTCTCGTCTTCGTCTTCGTCTTCGTCTTCGTCGACTTCTGCGCTCTCTTCGCCCGTTGCGCCTGCGTTTTCTTCGCTTGACTCATGAGTCTCCCCTGCTCGAGGTAATGGTCGTGGATTCGGTTCATCTCAGGCCGCGGCCAGTTGGATGAGGGGCTCACAGCCGCAGGGGGGGCGCAGCTCGAACTCCATCACGTTCTCGATGAACTCCAGCTCGGACCACAGCGGGCCGTCGTCGCCGACCCGCACCGCCGGTCCCTCGCGGTTGGGCAGGCTCTCGTAGTACGCGGCGACCTGGTCGCGTCGCGGTCGCAGCTCCGCGTCGTCCAGGTCCCGATAGCGTCCCACGATGCGCTTGTACCAGAACTTGCCGCTTTTGGGGCAGCGGCACATCTGCCAGTCCTTTCGTCGGATGGAATCCGGCAGGTTGTCGTACTCATCCTCGAGGATCCAGCCCTGCGGGCCCTCGCTGAAACGGATGCCCACCCCAGCGGCCGGCTTCCCGGTGCGGTTGTCGTCCCGATTGGTGTCGTCCCGATTGGTGTCGTCCCGATTGGTGTCGTCCCGATTGGTGTCGTCCCG
>CAYFWA010000533.1:0-2802 GCA_964346625.1 uncultured Myxococcales bacterium | reverse complement strand
ATTGGTGTCGTCTCGATTGGTGTCGTCTCGATTGGGACCCTGCTCATCGGTCCGCTCTACGAGCTCCGGCGGCGACTCCGCCGCCTTCGTCAGGTCGATGACCTCGAAGGGCGGGCGCCGGCCGGCGCGTCTGGAGGTCCGGGCGGCCTCTTTGGCGCGGCTGCGGGGAGAATGCTTGCGCTTTTTCGGTGTCCATTGGCTCATGATGTCCTCCTGCGTGGCTGTTCGCTTGCGCTCAGGTTGGCGTTCAGGCTCGTTCGGGCTCGGGGTTCCGGTCGCGTTGTGCGAGGAGGTGGACCGTTCCGGCGTTTGCGGGGCGGGCCACCGCGCGGTTACGAGCGGTTCTCGGCAGCCAGCGCAGGGGGGTGCGTGAAAAGCGCGATTTTTTTTCGAATCGGGGCAGACGTGGCGGCCCTTGCTGCGCAAGTGATTGGATATATATGTGTATTTTTTCGTGGAGAGCGGGGGCGGGGCGCTCGGCGGTGGCTAAGACGCCTGCTCCAGCAGGGCTACGACGCCTGCTCCAGCAGGGCTACGACGCCTGCTCCAGCAGGTGGCGGGCGATGACCAGGCGCTGAATCTCGGAGGTGCCCTCGTAGAGGCGGTAGACCCGCAGGTCGCGGAAGTAGCGCTCGGCGACGTTGCCGCGCATGTAGCCCATGCCGCCGTGGACCTGCACGGCGCGGTCGGCCACGCGGCCGGCCATCTCCGTGCAAAACAACTTGGCCATGGAGCACAGGTGGGTGGCGGGCTCGCCCTGGTCCTTGCGCCAGGCCGCCTCGCGCACCAGGGCGCGGGCCGCGGCCAGCTCGGTGGCCGAGTCGGCGAGCATCCACCCGATGGCCTGGTTCTTCGCGATGGGCTTGCCGAACTGCACCCGGGTGCCGGCGTGCTCGGTCATGGCCTCCACCAGGCGCTGGGCCGCGCCCACCGCCGAGGCGGCGATGGACAGCCGGCCGTGGTCCAGCACGCGCATGGCCAAGGGGAACCCCTCGCCCTCGGCGCCGAGGCGGTTGCGGGCTGGGACACGGCACTGCGCCAGATGCACCTCGGCCACGGCGGTGCCGTGCAGGCCCATCTTGTCCTCGGGGCGGCCCACCTGCAGGCCCGGGGCGTCGCGAGGGACCCAGAAGGCCGTGATGCCGCGCGCTCCCTGCGACCGATCCACCGTGGCCATCACGGTGAAGAAGTCGGCGCGGTCGGCGTTGGTGATCCAGATCTTGGTACCCTCGAGCACGTAGTCGGCGCCGTCGCGCGTGGCCGTGGTGCGCAGCGCGGCGGCGTCGGAGCCCGCCTCGGGCTCGGTGAGGCAGAAGCAGCCGATGGCGCGCCCCGCGGCGAGGTCCGGCAGGTGGCGCGCCTTGAGCGTCTCGTCGCCGGCGAGCAGCAGGCCGTGGCTGCCGATGCCGTTGTTGGTGGTCACCAGGATGCGGAACACCAGGTTGGCCCGCGACAGCTCCTCCATCACCACGGTGAGGCCGAGGGTCGAGAGGCCCAGCCCGCCGTACCGTTCGGGGATGGTGAGCCCGAACAGGCCCAGCTCGCGCATGGTCGCCTCGACCTCGGCGGGGATGCGTCCCTCGCGGTCCACCTGCTCGGCGATGGGGTCCAGCTCCTGCTTGACGAACCGCCGCACCGTGTCGCGCAGCATCCGCAGGTCCTCGGGCAGCGACAGATCCACGTCAGCGCTCCTCGCTCTCCGTTGGATCCAGCGTCGTCGAGCCGCCGTCGGGTTTGGCGCTGGCGTCGGGTTTGGCGCTGGCGTCGGGTTTGGCGCTGGCGTCGGGTTTGGCGCTCGGGGGGGCTGCGCCCGCGCTCGAGCCGTGCTCGTAAAAGCCTTGGCCCGTCTTGCGGCCGAGCTTGCCCTCCGCCACCAGGCGCCCGATCAGCGCCGGCGGCTCGAAGCGGGCGTCACCGGTCCGTTCGAATATGCGCTGGCGAGCGGCATAGATCACGTCCAGTCCCACCAGGTCCGCCGTCTCCAGTGGGCCCATCTTCCAGCCGAAGGCGCCGCGGACGCCGCGGTCCACCGCCTCGGGCTCGGCCACTCCCATCTCCACCAGGCGGATGGCCTCGTTGGAGGCGGCCATGGAGATGCGGTTGAGCACGAAGCCCGGCAGGTCGCGCCGGACGGGCAGCGGCTCCTGGCCCAGCTCCCGCACGAAGGCCAGCGCCTGGCGAAACGTCGCGTCGGTGGTGGCCGCGCCGCGCACCACCTCCACCACCTTCATGAGCACCGGTGGGTTGAAAAAGTGCATTCCCACGAACCGACCGGGGTGCTCGAGCGCTTCGGCCAGCTCTCCCACGGGCAGCCCCGAGGTGTTGGTGGCGAGCAGCGCTTCTCGCGGGACCTGCTCCTCGACGTTGCGCAGCACCCGCTTTTTGAGCCTCGGATCCTCGGGCACCGCCTCGATGGCCACGGTCACCTCGTCGGCGTAGGGCAGGGTCTCGTCCGACTCGGCTTTGGTGTGGGCCTTGGTGTGGATGCGTCCCAGCACGTCGTCGGGCGATGCGCGGACGAGCCCCTTGGCGTGCAGCTTGGTCAGCGAGCGCCTCATGGCCTTGCGGGCGCGATCCAGCACCGCCGGATCCACGTCCATCAGGCTCACGGGGTGCCCCATCTGGGCGCAGAGCTGTGCGATGCCCCCTCCCATGATCCCCGCACCCATCACCGCCACCCGCGGCCGCTCCGCGGGTCTTTCCTGTTCCCTTTCAACCACGAGCACACCTCCGCTGGCTCCACCGCTGGGTTTAGGGAGCGGGTCAAAATAAACTCTGCACTCGGGACGCCGATCCATCCCG
>CAYFWA010000532.1:0-5343 GCA_964346625.1 uncultured Myxococcales bacterium | reverse complement strand
GGCGCCGGGCCCCGCCGCGGCGCCGGCCATGACCTCATGGTGATCGATCCTGGGGGTACGGAGTGGATAGACCGCGGACGAGAGGGCGCCACTCAGCGGCGGGGGGGTACGGACCGCGGACGAGGAGGCGTGGCGCGTCGGCGGGGCAGGGCGGCTCGCGGACGTCGCGGTGCGGCCCGCGGGCGCCGCGGTGTGGTCCGCAGGCGCCGCGGTGTGGTCCGCGGGCGCCGCGGTGTGGTTCGCGGACGAGGAGGCGTGGCGCGTCGGCGGGACGGAGCGGTGCGGGGGCGTGGCGTGCCGCCCGCGATGTGCGAGCCCTTGCCGTAGGCCACGAGCACCATCCGGAGGGTGAGCCGGCCGCCGACGCGCTGGTCGAGCTGGATGGGGGGGCCGGGGAGCTGCTTGGCGAACCAGTAGCGGCGAAGGCGGCGGCGGTGGTGGCCGCGGTGCCCATCGCGCAACTCGCGCACTTCGTAGAGCCAGCAGTCGAAGGTGCCCGCCGGGGTGGTGTGGCGGGTGGGGCGGATGGTGGTCCTGGATTCGGGGAACGAAGCGTGAGCCTGCAGCGCCTTCCAGCGCGCGCGGGTCCGCCGCTGCTCGCCGAAGGGGTGCCCGTCGGCGTCGAGCTGGCGCGAGATGAAGGTGGTGGCCTCTTCGGTGCGCTGCCCGAAGCGCAGCACACGGTACAGCTTGGGCCGGCCCGGCACCTCGACGCGGTAGAGCCGGAAGTGCCCCGGTGAGCACGCTTCGCGGATCTGCTCGGCGTCGAAGGGGGTGGGGGCGTGGCCGTCGCGCACGCGGTTTGCCGCGGGCGGCCGCGTGGTGGCGGTTCCGCCGGCCCTTGGACATCCGGCGCCGAGCGCACCGACGAGGGTGAGCCCAAGCAGCGGCCGGATCACGCCGTGGCCGCGCAGCGGCGGGATTACGCCGTGGCCGCGCAGCGGCGGGATTACGCCGTGGCCGGGCATCGCATCCTCATTGCGACGGGTCCTACTGGTCGCCGAAATCGGTCTTGAGGGTGACGGCCTCGCCGGCGGCCTCGTCCCCCGCGTCGAGGACCAGCAGGCGCACCCGCCCGGCGGCGGCCAGCCGCCCCCGATCGTCGGTGACCCGGCCCTCCCAGACGTGGGAGCGCCGGCCCCGCACCAGGGGCGTGGCGCGCACCGTGAGGGTGCCCTGGCGCACGGCGCGCAGAAACGAGGTGGTGTTGTCCAGGCCCACGGTGTGCTGGCCGCGTCCGAGGGCGAACAGCGCGGCCCCCGTGGAGCAGGCCGTCTCGATCATGGCGGAGTACACCCCCCCGTGGACCAACCCGTAGGGCTGCAGCAGGTGGTCGGCCACGGGGACCTCGGCCACCACCTCGTCGAGGGTGGCGCTGCGAAACCGGAGCTGCATGCAGGCGTTGAACCCGCTCTGTATGTCGTTGAGCTCCGCGTGGTAGTCGTAGGGTGGGTCGGCGTCTGGCGTGGCGTCTGGCGTGGTCTCCGGCGCGGCCTCTGGCGTGGCCTCCGGGTTGGCCTCCGGTGCACCGGCTCCTTCCGGGCCAGTCCTGGAGCGACCGTTCGCCGCTTGGGATCGGGGGTCCGACGATGAATCGGGCATGGGCACCTCTCGTGGTCTGGCGTCGCGCGGTTGCAGACTCGTGGTCTGGCGTTGCGCGGTTGCAGACTCGTGGTCTCGTCTGGTTCTGGCGCCGCATCGGCGTAGCCCGCCTCCCGCGGCGAGACGAGTGGCACGAGACGGCGGCGATGCAACTCAAACGGGTCTGACCAACCTGACCATGCGCGAAAAGACCGTCGATGGCCAGCCCCGCCGCTGGTCAGCCCCGCCCCTGGTCAGTTTGTCGTCTTGTCGTCCTCGGCTTCCACGCGGCGATGAGTGCCGACTGGATGCGCGAGCCCAGGTCTCGCCACAGCAGCACGGCCAGCACCCACCACAGGGCGATCCACAGGGGCACGCCGCCGATCCAGCCCAGGGGGTAGCGGTGCAGGCCGCCGACCTGGATGTAGAGCACCTCCACGAGGGGGCCCACCGCCAGGGTGAGCCCGGCCAGGCGGGCCTCGTGGCGGGTGAGGCCGAACAGCAGCGGGTAGAGCGCCAGGGCCGCGGCGAAGGGGAGCCAGGACCACAGCGGATCGTCGTAGAAGCGGTAGATGGTCTGGCGGGTGCCGAGGGCCAGCAGCAAAAGCAGGTTGCGGTACACCGCCTCGGGGTCGTCGAAGCGCCACAGCGCGGCGGCCTGGGGGTTGATGCCGTCGCGCAGGGTCTCCACGGTGAGCCCGGAGGCCAGCCGGTCGGCGTAGATCAGCACGAAGCCCCGGTGCCGTTCCCAGTGATCCAGGAACGCCTCGGCGGGTTCAGCGGGCGAGGGCGGGGAGGTAGCGCTTCAGCGCGGGCTGCACCACGTGACGGTGGACGGCCCGGGAGGCGGCCAGGTAGCCGCGGGGGAAGCCACGCATCACGATGTCGAGGTGATCGTCGCCGGTCTCGATGTTGTGCACGGTCAAAAAAGCGGTGAGCAGGCCCGCCACCTGGCGCACGCGGGGGCTCTTGCCCAGGTTGGGATCCCGCATGAGGTCCAGCGTGATGCGGCTGCCCTCGGCCTCCACCAGCACCGGCGGGCGCTGGGGTAGGTAGGCCACCAGGTCGCCCGGGTTCGAAAGGTCCAGCGCGCCGGAGGCGATGAGCATGGCCACGGGCGTCTCGGCGTGATCGGTGAGCTCGAGGCTCACGTCCTCGATGCGCATGGCAAAGGTCAGCTCCTCGTCGGAGCAGACCACCCGCTCGAAGTACACCGCCGCCGAGGCGCGCACCGGGGTGTCCATGAGATCCACGTCGGCGGTGAAGGCGATGCCCGGGGCGGGGAAGCTGACGCGCAGCGTCTTGACCTTGCCGCTCTGGACGACCTGGTCGGCCAGCCAGCGAAACGCCGGCAGGGGGATGGACGCTCGCAGGCCGAGCAGGCTGCGGATTCCCCGGCTCAGCTCACGCGGGTTCGATCGGAGGTAGTCGCGGGTGGCGCGGATGGCGTTTTCTCGGATTCCCATGGGTGCTTTCGTCTCGCGGCAGTTCTGGTCTCTCGTATCTCTCTGGAGCGGTCCGGGGCACGACGCCCACGAACCCGGTGCCAGGCATCCCGACAATACGATGAAAAGCGCCCGAAATGAATGCGGTTGCTTGCCGCGGTGTGTCATGGCGCGGCGGGCGCGGTGACCAACACGGTCGGGCCAGCCCCGCCGCCGTGGCCTCTGCTCGGCCGCAGCGCTGTAGCGCAGCATGGCCTGGGGTGGCGACGGGCACCCTCCGGGCGCCCTGAGCTTCTACGACAGCCACGCCAGCAACGGCCTCGCCATGGCCGTGGTGCTGGGTGACAACCAGTCCGGCGGCCAGCCCACCCTGCAGCAGTGCCGGGCCTACGCGGCGCAGTATCCGGGACACGAAGACCTCGTGTATCTGGACCACGACGGCCAGTACTCCCACGCCACCCTGTTTTCCAACCTGTACTTCTACCCCGACTCCCAGCAGATGGTCGGCTTCCCCTGGAAGGCCGTGCTCGACGCCCAGACCATGGAGTACGTCTACGCCGACGGCGACGGCAGCGGCTCGGATCCGGAGACCGAGATCACGAGCCTGCTGCCCTGACCCGCTCGGCTTCCCCGCGGCCACCCGATCTCGTTTCCGAACCTGCTGCCCCGACCCGCTCGGCTTCCCCGCGGCCACCCGATCTCGTTTCCGAGCCTGCTGCCCTGACCCGCTCGGTTTCCCCACTTCCACCGTCGGTACCACTGCGCTATGGTGCTCCCCGAAAGGAGAGCGCCCTCATGAGCAGCGACAGCGACAAGATGTGGAAATGCGAGGTCTGCGGGTATGTCCACGTGGGGCCGGAGCCGCCGGCGCAGTGCCCGGTGTGCGGTGTGGGCCCGGATCAGTTTTCCTCCCTGAAGATCTCCACCCCCGAGCCGCCGGAGTCGGAGGTGGCGGTGAGCGAGGCCTGGCGCTGCACAGTCTGCGACTACGTGCACGAGGGGAGTGAGCCTCCCGAGCGGTGCCCGGTGTGCGGCGCCCAGGCCGACCTGTTCGAGCCGGAGACCGGCGGCCCGAGCACCGAGGCCACCGAGACGGTGGATCGGATCGTCATCGTGGGCGCCGGCGTGGCCGGCGTCACCGCGGCGGAGCACGCCCGCAAGACCGCGCCCGGAGCCGACATCACGCTGGTGTCCAAGGAGCCCGGCAAGCCCTACCTGCGGCTCAACCTCACGCGGTACCTGGCGGGCGAGGTGGGCGACGAGGAGCTGCCCCTGCAGCGGGCGGGATTCTACGAGGAGCACGCCATCACGCTGCGCCACGGCGAGGTCGAGCGCGTGGAGCGCGAGGCGCGGCAGGTGGTCCTCACCGGTGGCGCTCGGCTCGGCTACGATCGGTTGGTGATGGCCCAGGGGGCCCACCCCTTCGTGCCCCCCATCACCGGCGCCACCCGGGAGGGGGTGCTCACCTTCCGGACCACGGCCGACGCGCGGGCCATCCTCGACCGGGTGGGTGAGGGTCGGCGCTGCGTTTGCATCGGCGGCGGGCTGCTCGGCCTCGAGACCGCCGGGGCCCTCGAGCGACAAGGGCTGCAGGTGACCGTGGTGGAGGGCTACGGCTGGTTGCTGCCGCGCCAGCTTCCAAAACCCGCGGGGAAGCGCCTCGCCGCCTACCTGGAGGATCGGGGCATCCAGGTGCGGGCCGGCGCCTCGGTCAAGGAGATCCGGGGCGATGAGGCGGTGGGCGGCGTGGCGTTGGACGACGGCACCGAGCTGCCCGCGGAGCTGGTGGTCATCTCCGCCGGCGTCCGGCCAAACTCCTGGCTGGCGCGAACCTGCGGCCTGAAGGTGCAAAACGGCGTGGTGGTGGACGATCGCATGGCCACCGACGACCCGGCGATCTTCGCCGCCGGGGATCTGGCCGAGCACCGCGGTGTGGTGTTCGGCATCTGGCCCACCGCCTTCGCCCAGGGCATGGTGGCCGGGATCAACGCCGCCGGCGGGCGCGCGGAGTTCCCGGGCGCCGCGCCCTCGAACCGCCTCAAGGTGCTGGACGTGGACGTGTTCAGCATCGGCCGCTTCGAGCCCGCCGACGCCAGCGACACCGTCTACGAGCGTCAGGACGACGAGCGCTATGCCCGCCTGCTGGTCCACGACGGCAAGCTCGTGGGCGCCGCCCTCTACGGCGACACCGCCCTGGCCGGCCGCGTAAAAGAGGCCATCGAACAGGGCACCCAGCTCCAGCAGTCACCCCTGGCCAAGGACCTCAAAGCCTTCGATCGCGTCTCCAGCACCCCGCAGTAACTTACCTCCCCCGCCC
>CAYFWA010000531.1:0-5344 GCA_964346625.1 uncultured Myxococcales bacterium | reverse complement strand
GGCGTGTACAGCAAAACGTTCGTTTTCGAACAATCCGGATCACGCTAGATTCGGCTCGTAACCCCGTTTCTCTCGAAAAACGGGTGATTATCGTGGTGAGAGATCCGGATATAGCCGTTTTGGTTCCCGGACCGCAGGCCTTGGCTCTGGTTGTCATCGAAGATGAGCAGGGGTTGGTTCTGGTTCCATGGCCGCAGGCCCTGGCTCTGGTTGTCATCGAAGATGAGCAGGGGTTGGCTCTGGTTCCATGGCCGCAGGCCCTGGCGGTGGTACGTGACATGCCCCGCCTCAAAGGGCAGGCGGCGCCAGGGGTCAAGGGTGGGCGAAGCCCACGCCGAAGGCGCTTGCTCTTGACGCCTGGCGCTGCCTGCCCAATGGCCCTGGCGTGTCGCGCACCACCGAGCCACACCGGAGTCAATCCAGCGACTTCGCCTGGCAAAGCAAGGCCCGCCCCCCGCGGCAGGGGCGGAGGAGGCAGGGGCCCGCCACCCCCCGTGGTAGGAGTGGAGGAGGCAGGGGCCCGCCACCCTGCCAAATCGGTCACTGAGGAACGTGCTACATCACATGGCCGAAAAGGGTGCTTTTCTCGAGACGCTACTACCTATAACATAAGTGATCGATGATCGAAGGAAAAGTGGCCGCGAAGCTCTGGGAGCAGCCGGGCGCGACTCGGAGGGCACCATCTGCGCCCACCGAGCCGCGGAGGCCGGGATCCGGGCCCACCCCAGGGCCGGGACGTGAGGGTGCGCCCCCGGGCGGGACAGCCGCAAATCCTGGCGGCTCCAGAACGGCCCGGGCCAAGGAGGTAGGTTTCATGAAGTCAGTTGAGAGGCTTCTCAATCCAGCTATCGCGGGGATCTTTTGCGCGCTGCTCCTCGGGGCTGGCCCCGGGTGCGCCGTGAACTTCAGCGGGGGAACGGACGACGGCACCACGGGCGATTCCTGTGATCCCTCATGCCCGGGGGTGACCTGCGGCCAGGGCGACGGCTGCGGTGGGGTCTGCGAGCCGGGGTCGGGCTGCTGCGCCCCCGACTGCGACGGGAAGGTCTGTGGGGTCTCCGATGGCTGTGGCGGGGTCTGCCAGCTCGGGTCGGGGTGCACCTGTGATACGAGCTGCGAGGGGAAGATCTGCAACGTGGACGATGGGTGCGGAAACGTGTGCGAGCCCGGCTCGGGCTGCTGCACCCCCTCCTGCGCGGACAGGCGCTGCGGCGAGGAGGACGGCTGCGGCGGGATCTGCCTGGCGGGCTCGGGCTGCTGCGAGCCCGACTGCGAGGGCAAGGACTGCGGGGCCGCCGACGGCTGCGGCGGCGTCTGCCAGCTCGGCTCGGGATGCACCTGCGTGCCGAGCTGCGAGGGGAAGATCTGCAACCAGGACGATGGGTGCGGAAACGTGTGCGAGCCCGGCTCGGGCTGCTGCGAGCCGGGCTGCGCGGGGGTGACCTGCGGGGAGGGGGACGGATGCGGAGGCACCTGCCTCGAGGGCTCGGGCTGCTGCACACCAGACTGCAGCGACAAGCGGTGCGGCCAGGACGACGGCTGCGGTGGCACGTGTCAGCCGGGTTCGGGCTGCTGCGAGCCCGCCTGCGCCGGGGTGGCCTGCGGCGCCACGGACGGCTGCGGTGGCACCTGCCAGGCCGGCTCGGGCTGCTACGAGCCACTCACCCAGAGCTCGGCCGAGTATCTTGGCCGCGGTCTGGTGGCAATGCCCCGGGGCAGCCACGCCTACCTGAGCTGGCGGCTCCTGCCCCGGGACACGTCAGGCGTCGGGTTCAACGTCTACCGCCGCACCGGGGGCGGGAGCGACACCCAGGTGAACGGCGCCCCCATCACCACCCGGACCAGCTTCCTGGACATCACCGCGGCCAGCGGGACCACCTACACCTACCACGTGAGGACCGTGGACTCGAACGGCGTCGAGGGGCCTGCCTCCAACCCGTTCCAGGTCACCGCGGGAACCAGCAGCTACATCCATGCCATCCCCCTGCGGGCCCGGACCGACGCCGCCGACGTTTTTGCGAACCAGGTGGCAGTGGGAGACATCAACGGCGACGGCGTCATGGACTTCGTGGTGGTCATGTGGGGCGGCTACGCCCACAGCGGCGGTAACCCCACCTACCCGCAGCACATGGAGGCGCTGTTGAGCCAGCCCGGCGGGGGGTGGGCCTCCGCCTGGCGGGTCTCCTCGGGCGTCCCGGGCGGCGAGACCCCCACCGCTGCGGTGATCCTGTGGGACCTGGACGGCGACGGCCGGGCAGAGATAGTGGCGCGCTGGGGAGCGGGCGGCGACCAGATCGCGGTGCTGGATCCGGCCACCGGGGTGCCCCTCGACCAAGCGACAATCCCCAGCGGCACCGGCGCCTACTTCTACGCCACGTTCCTGGTGATGGCGTACCTGGAGGACGCCGACGGCGACGGCTTCGTGGACCCCTTCATCGTCACCCAGTCGGCCATGGGGGAGCCGCGCTTCGCGGCGTTCTCGTACGACCCGACGGTCGGGTTGACGCAGGTGAGGGACGCTTTCTTCACGGTCCACGACGGGTCAGACGGCCGGCCGGGCTTCAGCCAGATGGGGACCCACGGGCTCCCGGCGGCGGATCTGGACGGCGACGGCCTGGACGAGGTCATCCCTTGCGGATCGATCCTCACCGACGACTGGTCGAGCTACTGGGTCGTCTACCCGTCGCACGCCGACGTCTGCTACCCGGCTGACATCGATCCCGCCCGGGCAGGGCCGGAGCTCCTCGTTGGCGGAGACATCACCGGGTACTTGACCAAGCTGCCTGCCACCGGCGGACCGCAGGTGCTGTGGACCGTCCAGTCGGCCTACACGGGTTCCAGGGAGGGCTGGGACAAGGGCTGGGCAGCCGACATCGACCCAACCGAGCTCGGCATGGAGGTGGCGCTCATGGAGGAGTCCGAGGAGGGAACCCCCGGCGATCCCTACGACAACCTGCTGGTCACCCGCGTCTTCACCGCGGGCAGCGGCGCGGACATCTCCTCCCGCTTCTCGTTCAAGATCCAGTACGACTCGGCCATCGACTGGGTGCCCCCCTATGACCTCAAGGAGATCTGGCCCAACTGCGTGGGGACCATGCAGCCAGGCGCCAGCCACTGCCTGCGGGGCAAGTGGGGCGACGTGGTGGGCGATGCCCGGGAGGAGGTGCTCTGGTACGATGCGGGAAGCGACACCTTCCGGATCGCCACCAACATCGAGGACAACGACACCCGCCGGGTCACGCCCCTGGCGGACCGGGGCTACCGGGCCTTCGTGGCCCGGTTCGGCGTCTACGGCTACATCGCCAACTGGCTCCCAGCCCGCAGCGGGCAGGCGCGCCACGACCTGATCGAGGCGGCGCCGGGGAGCTGCGCGGGCCGATCCGCCGGCGAGGTCTGCCGGTCGCCACGGGGGGACTGCGACCTGGCCGAGGTCTGCGACGGGGTGAGCGACCAGTGCCCGGCGGACACCTTCCGGGCGGCGGGCACCGTGTGCCGCTCCAGCACCGCCGGATGCGACCCGGCGGAGGCCTGCGACGGATCCTCTCCCGGGTGCCCGCCCGACGACAACGGCTGCGTGAGCTGCACGCCCGGGGCCTGCGCCAGCTCGGGCGGAACGCTCCAGGCCGACCCGGGCAGGGTCTTCGTGGACTCGAGCTGCAACCAGGCGGCGCCCACCGCGAGCATCCACTGCGGCACCGGCACCGCCTGCACCGGCGGCGCCTGTACCGGCACCCGCTACTACCGCGCCTGCGACGGGGCGGGGGCCTGCCGGACGGACAACACGGGCGCGGCCACCGAGCCCATCCACGCCGCATCCTGCCAGGTGCTGGACACGAGCTGCAACAGCGTCGCCCCGGGGCTGGGCCTCTTTTGCGGCTCCGAGTCCACGGTGGATCCCGGTGACTACTGCACCTGCCACATCTACTTCCGGGGCTGCGACGGGAGCGGTGTCTGCCTCACCGACAACACCTGCGCCACTCACCGGACCCAGAGCGCCCCCTCGGGGCAGCGGTACGTCGCGGGCTGTTACACCGAGGCCGGCGATTGCCCGTAGCAGGGATGGGAGGGCATCAGCGGGAGCGGGGGGAAGAGCGGCGGCGGCGCAGCAGGCAGGCGGCCACCAGGGCTAGCAGGAGGATGGCTGTGGGTCCGCCGGTGGCGCCTGTTTGGGACTCGCAGGAGCAGCCCGACCGCGTGGACGGGCCGTCGGGGGGATCCCCGGCGTCGGGGTCCGGGCTGGAGGCGTCGGGGTCCGGGCTGGAGGCGTCGGGGTCCGGGCTGCCGGCGTCCTCTCCGGCGCAGGGGTCGTCGCACTCTCCCCAGGTGCAGTCCAGCATGCAGAGCTGGGTGCCGCAGACGCCGCAGCTCCTGGTTTCCACGGGCTCGCATTCGCCCACGTCGGTGCAGCCGGACCACTCGCCCCAGGTGCAGTCGCTCAGGCAGGTGCGCTCTTCCGCGCCGCAGCCGCCGGGGCACTCGCGCTGCTCCACGTCACCCGGGGTGCAGCCGGTGCAGCCGGACCATGCGCCCCAGTTGCAGCCGTCGGCGCAGGACCGCTGCTCCTGCTCGCAGCCATTGGCGCAGTCGCGGTACTCCACGTCGCCGCTGCTGCAGTCGCAGGGGTTGCAGGAGGTGGCGCCCGGAGCGTAGATGTAGTCGATCCTGGGAGTGGAGAGCTGGGCGTCGAAGGGACGATCCCGCACTCCGTAGAACCAGCAGCAGCCCTGCTCGTTGGCCACGATGGAGCCGTTTGGGTTGACGGTCTTGACCCAGCCCACGTGGCCCCAGACGCCTGCGCCGCAGTAGGAGGTGTTCTGCTCGCACACGAAGATGGTGCCCACGCAGGGCTCGGGGTCCACGTAGTAACCATCAGCCTCGTTGTCCTCGTCGAAGTAGTTGGCGTTCCTGCAGTATCGCAGGGCGGCGCCCCACTCCCGGCAGGCCTTCTCCCAGGCCCACCAGACGCAGTTGCCGTGGTCGTCGCCGTAGTTCGTGCTCCCGTAGCAGTCGCTGTCGGAGCAGCAGATGCAGATGTTGGAGGAGCCGCACAGGTTCTGGTGGGTCACGCCGCCGCAGACGCTGACGGCCGCCGCGGGCCGGGGCGCGAGCACCAGCCCGGCGGCGGCCAGCAGGAACGCCCATAAGGAAATGGAGGGGTTGCTCCGCGCGCGTGGCATCATCGCACCTCCCTTTCCCGGAAGGCCACCCGGTAGGCGCCCCCGCCGCTCCAGTCCGCGAAGGCCAGGTGGGCGCCGTCAGGGGAGATATCCACCTCCATCTCGGCCACGTCCCGGCGGCCGACCGCTCGCTGACCGCCGGCTCGCAGGTTTCGTTCGCGAGCGTA
>CAYFWA010000530.1:0-5349 GCA_964346625.1 uncultured Myxococcales bacterium | reverse complement strand
GCCGGGCGCCTCGACGCCCTGACTTGCAGACCTTATTTTGACCCGCTCCCTAAGCAAGGGAGGGGAGCGCATACGGGGACCAGGGTAACGGCATCGTCGAAGCGCGGCAAAAAAACGGGGGGAGGGTGAGCTCCGTCAACTTGGGTACCTGACCGCGCGCCCCGCCGGGAGGCGGGGCGCGCGGTCAGGTACGCTGCGAAGGGAGTTTAGATTAGTCCATGCTTTCGCAGCAGCTTGTACAGGTGGGCGCGGTCCACCGCGCCGGTGCGGGCGGCGGCCGAGATGTTGCCGTCGGCCCGGTCGAGCAGCCGGCGCAGGTAGGCGGCCTCGAAGCAGGCGATGGTCTCGTCCTTGGCCTGCCGGAAGGGCTGGTCCAGGTCCACCCCGGCGTCGGGGGGGGACCCGGGCGCAGATCCCGCGGCGGCCGGATCCGCAGCCGGCGCGCCCCCGCCGGCGCCGGGCATGCCGGGCCGCAGGTGAGGGTTGGCCAGCGCCACCACCCGCTGGACGTGGTTGAAAAGCTCCCGCACGTTGCCCGGCCAGGGGTGCTGGGCCAGGGCGGCGACGGCGGCGGGGGGCACCACGTCGTCCAGAGGCGCGTCGGGCAGCCGCCGCAGCAGACGCCGCGCGAAGCGCTTGACCAGCAGGGGGATGTCTTCGGCCCGCTCGCGCAGCGGGGGCAGCTCCACCGTGATCACGTTGAGCCGGTAGTACAGATCCTCCCGAAAGGTCCCCTGCTCCACCGCCCGGTACAGCGGTTGGTTGGTGGCCGCCACCACCCGCGCGTCCACCTGCCGGTACTGCGTGTCGCCCAGCCGCTTGACCCGGTGGTGCTCCAAAAAGCGCAGCAGCTTGGGTTGGAGCTCGGTGGGCAGCTCGCCCACCTCGTCGAGAAACAGCGTGCCCCCGTGGGCCTGCTCGAAGGCGCCGGGGCGGTCCCGGGTGGCGCCGGTGAAGGCGCCCTTGGCGGCGCCGAACAGCTCCCCCTCCATCAGGTTGGCCGGGATGGCGCCGCAGTCCACCACCACGAAGGGGCCAGCGGCGCGGGGGGAGGCCTCGTGCAGGGCCGCGGCCACCAGGTCCTTGCCCGTACCGGTCTCCCCCAGCACCAGCACCGTGGTCTCGGTGCGGGCCACGCGGTCGAGCAGCGAGAACACGGCGCGCATGGCGACGCTGCGGCCCACCAGGTCCCCGAAGGACTCCCGCGGCCAGAGATCCACGGCCCGTGACGACTCGCCCACCTCGAAGCGCAAAACGCTCTGGCCGAGCTCGATGCGTTGATCCGCGTCCAGCTCGGCGGCCCGGATGCGCACGCCGTTGAGGAAGGTCCCGTTGCTGCTGTGCAGATCGTGCAGCACGACGGTCTGACCCTCGAGGCGCAGCTCGGCGTGCATCCGCGACACGGCGGGGTCCTCCACCGTCAGGTGGCAGCTCGGGGCCGAGCCGATGACCAGGCGCGAGCCGTCGAAGCGGGCGGCGCGGCCCGCCGCAGGGCCGGTTTCCACCACCAGGTGGCCCTCGCGGATCTGCAGCACCGGCGCTTGGCCCGGGGTCGTGAGGATGTCGGTGAGCTTCATGGGCTTTCGTTTTCGACCCCAAAGGGGCCGCGCGGGGGCCGCCCCCCACACAGAGGCCTACAGTAGCCTCTCGCCCGGGTGCGTGAAAAGGCCTTGGTTCATCCGAGAGCTCGTACGCGCTCATGGGGAATGTCCCATCGCCCCTCGCCTCGATTAAGCGCGTTACCCAGCGGTCTTCGAAACTAGACATTCGGGGCTTTTATCGGGGTTGTATTTTTTGTAAGGTAGCTAGCTATGAGAGCAATGGCGCCAGCGATCCTGATCGGGGGGGTGCTACTGGTCACGGGGTGCCCACCGTCCGGCCCCCCGGTTCGGCGTCCGACTCCGCGCCCGGACGTGGCGCGTCGCCGCGCTCCCCCTCCGCCGCGCCCCGAGATCGCGCGTCCGGCGCGGCCCCTCGAGCCGCTGGCCACGTGGAAGGCCTATTTCACCGTGCGGCGAGGCAAAAAGGCGGTGGGCCGGGCCTACCTCGGCTTCGAGCGCAACGACGAGGGCGCGCGCTACGAGGTGCGGCGCTCGGTGGAGACGAGCTGGGGACGGATCACCCATCACGTCAACTTGCAGGTGGACGATTCCCAGCGGCTCAAGTGGCTGCGCGCCATCGAGATGGAGCAGGTGTCCAACACCACCTTGCGCATGTTCACCCGGTACGAGGTCAAGCCGGTGGCCGTGGGCGTGGCGGTGACCACCACGCGCTTCGGGCACCGCTGGACCCGCAAGGTCGCCGCGGTGGGCGCCTGGCCCCTGGCGCGCTACCCCCTGCTGGCGGCCTACTTCCTGGCGCGCAAACAGGGGCGCCAGGAAAACCCCGCCCTCAACGGGGTGGCGGTGGATCCCCGCACCGTGAAGGCCTACCCCTTCTCTTTCGGCGGCACGGTGCGCGAGGACCGCGCCCGGTTCCAGCTCACCCTCGAGGAGCTCGGGGCGCTGCAGATCGACTACGACGTGGCCTGGGGAAAGCTCCACGGGGTGAAGGGGACGGGCAAGCTCTACAGCTTTGTCCGCGGAGGGAAGCCGCCGTCGCTGATCCGGCCGCCGGCGGGCTTTCAGAAGGCCCGGGACGTGACGCTGTTTCGCTGGCCCGCCGCCCTCAAGCAGGAGCCGCTGGCCATCCCGGCGGCGGAGGGGCGCAAGCTCCGCGCGCGGCTGTCCCTGCCCGCCCGGGGCCGGCGCTGGCCGGTGGTGGTGCTGGTGCCCGCGGCCGACACCAAGGACATGGACGGCACCCGGGGGCTGCGCAAGCTCTACGCGGAGCTGGCCGCGCTGCTGGGTGGGGCCGGCTACGCGGTGCTGCGCTACGCCCCTCGGGGCGTCCCGCCCACGGGCGGTGAGCGCGGCAAGGCCGGGCTCGCGGACCACCTGGGGGATCTGCGCGCCATCGTGGACCGGCTGCGTCGGGACCGGCGTCTGGACCGCCGGCAGGTGTTTCTGCTGGGGCACGCCGAGGGGGGGATGGTGGCGCTGCGATACGCCGCCACGCGGCCGCAGGAGCTGCGGGGGCTGCTGCTCGTGTCCACCCCCGGAGTGGAGTACCAGGCCTACATCCTGGATCAGTGGCGCCGGCGGTGGGAGACCGCCGGCATGCCGCTTCGGATCGTCAACCGCCGCATCGCCTGGTTCGAGGCTCAGCTCAAAAAGACCGCCAAGGGCGCGCGCAAGGATCTGCTGGGCCGGCCGGGGGGCTATGTGGCCGATCTTTTGAAGATCGACCCTCTACGAGACTACCGCCGGGTCCGGCTGCGGACCCTGATCCTGGCGGGGGACGCCGACGTCACGGTGCGCACGGATGACGTGAACGCCCTGCGGGCGGGCATGCCCCGAAATCGTCGCCTCACCATCGCTCGTCCCAAGAGCGTGGGGCACCTGCTGCAGCACAGCCCCCGCTTTCTCGAGCTGTCCGAGATGTGGAAGATCCCGGCCCCCATCGCTCCGGCCGCCCGGCAGGCCTTGCTCGGCTGGCTCAAGAAGAACGCGCGGTAGCGCCTTCGGCGAGCTCCTCGAGCTCCTCGAGGCCGGGGAGCCGGGCGATGAGCTTGGCGCAGGCCGCGTCCAGGGCGGCGCGGTCGGGGGCCTTGAGCACCAGGCGCACGGCCCAGTCGCCCTGGCGCGTCGAGGTGGGATACGAGCCGATCACCACCTCCGGGTGGGCGGTCTGGAGCTCGCGCAGGGGAGCGGCCAGCACGAGCTCGCTTTCGGCGGAGCGGAACTGGCGGACGTGCAGCGGCTCGCCCCGGATCTGCGGCAGCACTCCGTCGAACTTGCTGCGCAGCAGACGCGGGACCCCGGGCAGGATGTAGACGTTTCGCAGCCGCACGAGGGGGAAGTAGCGGTCCGTCCAGATCAGCGAGACCCCTTCGGGGACGCGGGCCAGGCGTCGGTGGCTGTCGTCGAGGTCTGCCCCGCGCCACTCGAGCAGCAGGGCCTCGAGCTGAGGGTGGGTGCGCAGCTCCACGCCGAAGGCCTGGGCGATGCCCTCCATGGTGACGTCGTCGTGGGTGGGCCCGATGCCGCCGCAGGTGATCAGCACGTCGAATTTCGACGACAGCTCGGCGGTGAGCCGGGCGATGGTGTCGCGCTGGTCGGGCGCCACCACGATGCGCTCGAGCCGGGCGCCCGCCTCGGCGAGGCGCCTGGCCATGTAGTACGCGTTGGTCTCCTGGGTGTCCCCCGACAGGATCTCGTCCCCGATCACCAGGATGGCCACGTGGGTCGTCGGCATGCGGGGAGTGTATCACAAGGAGGTGGGTCCGGTGACCCGCGAGGCCGCCGCGCGGGCCAGGCCCGCGCCGGGGAGGCGCCTTTCCTCGGATGCGCTGGTTTGTATCCGTCCATCCTGCTGAAAATAATAGGGTTAATGCAAAGGCGCGCCCAGGCCTTGACGCCCCCCATACCTTGGGCGAAAACCGCCCCAGCGAGACCGGGCGGCCGCGCGGACCGCGGGCCGGCCGGTGACCCCCAACCCAGGAGGTGGATGTGGCGCCTACGGAGGACAAGCTGCGCAAGGCCGGTTTTGGCGAGAGCCGCCGGCTGCTCGACGAGGCTGGCATTGGCCGGGCCCTCAGGCGGATCGCCGTGGAGATCGTGGAGCGCAACTCGGGCACCGACGATCTCGTGCTCGTGGGCATTCGCACCCGGGGCGTGTACCTGGCCGAGCGCATCCGCAAGATCATCGAGCAGACCGAGGGACGCGAGCCGCCCTTCGGCATCCTGGACATCACGCTGTATCGCGACGACGTGTTGGTGGGCCTGCCCGATCCCGAGATCAAGCCCACCTCCCTGGAGGTACCCCTGCGCGATCAGAACGTGGTGCTGGTGGACGACGTGCTGTACACCGGCCGGACGGTGCGGGCCGCCCTGGACGCCACCATGGACTTCGGCCGCCCCCGCTGCATCCAGCTCGCCGTGCTGGTGGATCGGGGCAACCGGGAGCTGCCGGTCCAGGCCGACTACGTCGGGATCCACGTCGAGACCGACAAGTCCCACGACGCCGTGGCGGTGATGTTGGCCGAGCACGATCCCGGCCCGGATCGGGCGGTGCTCTTTTCCCGGGCGACAAGCTAAGGGAGCGGGTCAAAATAAGGTCTGCAAGTCAGGGCGTCGAGACGCCCGGCTGGCAAGGCGTGAAGAGGGCGAATATTGCGGGATATTTAACCGATGAGCAACGCAGCCAGCCGGGATGGATCGGCGTTCCGAGTGCAGAGTTTATTTTGACCCGCTTCCTAAGGGCTCGCGCAAGAATAAGTTCGACGCACCGAGGGCGCCGAGGCGCAAT
>CAYFWA010000529.1:3889-5351 GCA_964346625.1 uncultured Myxococcales bacterium | reverse complement strand
GTCCGTCTTGTCCGTCTTGTCCGTCTTGTCCGCTGCTGGGGTCGCGGTGGTGTCGTGGGTGGCCGCGGGTTCTTCCGCGGCCGCGGTGCCGGCCGCATTTGTCGCGCCCTCCGCTTCTGTCGCGTCCTGCGCGTTCGCCGCCAGGGGGCGGGAGGCGGGTGCGGCGCCTTCGTCGGGAGTTGGAATGCGGGGGAGAGCGTCGAGGCCGTCGGCAGAGTCCGCGCGGCGGGGGAGGTCAGCGCCCGAGGGCGCCTCGGCCGGGGACGTCTCGCTTTCCTGCGTCGCGGCCACGAAGGCCTTGCGCAGCTCGGCCACGCTCTGGAAGCGCTTGGTGGGATCGTCGGTGAGGCAGCGCAGCACCACGCGGTCCAGGGCCGGGGAGATGGGCTCGGGGGGAGGCCGCACGGTGCGCGTGGAGGGCGGTGGCGGCTCCAGGGTGAGGCGCTGGCTCGCCAGATCGTCCACGCTGTCCACCTCGAAGGGGAGGCGGCCGGTGAGCAGCTCGTAGATCACCACGCCCACGGCGTAGATGTCGGCGCGGTGATCCACGGGCAGGCCATGGAGCTGCTCCAAGGGCATGTAGGCCGGGGTGCCCAGCACGTTGCCGGACCAGGTGCGGCGCCGGTTCTCCTCGCTGTCGAGGAACTTGGCGATGCCGAAGTCCAGCAGCTTCACGGTGAAGCGGTCCTCGCCGTCGAGCCCCGCCAGGAAGATGTTCTCCGGCTTGAGGTCGCGGTGGACGATGCCCAGGCCGTGCACCACGGACAGGGCGTCGCAGATCTGGGTCACCACCTGCGCGGTGAGGCTCACCGGCGCCGGGGCGTACTTGTCGATGTAGTCGCCGAGATCCTCGCCCTCGAGCAGCTCCATCACGATGAACGGCGGGTAGCTCTCCCCCGCCACCACGTCCGTGATGTCGATGATGTTGGGGTGGCGGGCGCGGTTGACCGCCAGGGCCTCCTGGAAAAACCGCGCCACCATGGCGGGGCGCAGGTACAGCTCCGGGTGCAGGACCTTGATGGCCACCGGGCGCTTGAGGAAGCTGTGCTCCGCGCGAAACACCACCCCGGCGCCGCCCTCGCCCAGCAGCTTCAGCAGGCGAAAGGAGCCGAGCTTGTCGCCGACCTTGGGCTTGGCCACCCAGTTGGGCTGCCTGGGCTTTTTGCGGGCCCGATCGATCTTCGGCGTCTCGCGGTGAGGACCGCTCATCTCATCCACACGCTCGCGTTCCCACGGGGGCGACGACGGGTCACGGGCGACGCGAGCGGCCCTCGGTCCGCCCAGGCCCGGTCGGCCGCTGGGGGTGAGAAAGCATCGGATACTCCATTGAGGTCATGGTATCACGAAAACCGCGCTCCGTGGGCGTGGCAGAGGTTGGGGGAGCGCACGAGGGGTGGCTGAAGTCGCCCAAATCCGCGCCGTAGGGCACCGCGCAGCGATTCGTAGGGAACCCGTAGGGAAC
>CAYFWA010000529.1:2546-3789 GCA_964346625.1 uncultured Myxococcales bacterium | reverse complement strand
CGTAGGGAACCCGTAGGGAACGGAAAAATCGCTTGAAAATGAAAGGCGCCAGGCAGCCGAAACAACCAACCGAAAAAAGGAGGAGCCCAGATGCCCGTAGTCAACCTGAAGGTGCTCGGCACCCTCACCGAGGATCAGAAACGAGAGCTCACCGCGCGCTTCACCCGGGACCTGGAGGAGGTGGCCGGTAAGCCGCCTCGCTACACCTACGTGGTCATCGAGGAGGTTCCTGCCACGAACTGGGGACACGAGGGCAAGCTCTTCTCGGATCGCTGAGCCATTGCGAGCCCTGTCGCTGACTTGATCATGACACGTCGAAGCCGAGCTTTTCGAGCTGTGAGTTGGCCTGCGCCGCCCATCCCTTGTTAGCTTGGGGGTTCGCTGGCGACGGATGCAGGATGCTCCCCACGGTGCCCTCGTAGCCGGGCAGGGCCTCCTGCGCCCGCTTTTCGGCGAACTTGCCGATGCCAATGACGGCGGCGGGGCGCAGCACCTCCACGGTGCGGGCCAGGGCCGCGTCGCACGCGGCGTACAGGGCCCGGCGCTCGGCCACCGGCAGCTTGTCCGGCGTGCGGTTGCGCCCCCCCTCCTCGAGGAAGGCCAGGGGACAGTAGTTGGCCACGAAGAAGCGCGCGAAGAAGCGCTCCGGCGGGCCGAAGGTGTCTCGCGCCCAGCTCCAGATCCGGCGCCCGCTCACCTCCCGGCGGGGCGTGTCCCAGCCGAGCACCGGGCGCTTGGGGTGCTCGTCGGCCGGGCGCTTCACCGGGGCGTCGATGCCCAGGTAGTCGCGGGCCAGCCGGGCGTCGCCGAAGGGGACCCCGGTCTGCACCATGCCGAAGGGGCCGGGGTTCATGCCCAGCAGCAGGACCTCCCGCGGCGGCGTCCCCCAGCGCTCCAGGTACTGCCGGTGCGGCCCCGCCGCGTATCGCAGGGGGTTGTACACCGTGTGCACGGGTGGGCTGAAGTCGATTTTTTCTACAGATTTCGATAGCTTTTGTGCGATGGGCCAGAGCATGGGCGACAAGATAGCAAAAAACGCGCAAAAAGGCGCCTCGCGGTTCCGGCGCTCGTCGGGGCTTCGGTGGGACACGCTGCCTGGGGTATGGACAGAGGGGTGAGGTCCCAGTTGCTGTAATCGTGCAGTCAATGTGAAGCTAGTCTGCGCTCACTTCTTGACAGGGGACGGGTGGAGACCTATGGCAAGGGGCAACCGTCCCGGGCCCCGGATGCTGTTTCTTGCGGT
>CAYFWA010000529.1:0-2446 GCA_964346625.1 uncultured Myxococcales bacterium | reverse complement strand
CGGTACGTGGAAACGGGATGGCGAGTCGGCTCGCCGTTCTCGGGTCGCCCAGGGGGCGACGTCGAGTCAGGATGGTAGGTGATATCGCATGCTCGAACCACTACTCACGCCGCACCGGATCGCGGTGATCGGCGCCTCGCAGACGGTGGGCAAGGTGGGCCACGAGCTGGTGGCCAACTTGCTCGAGGGGGGCTTCGCCGGGGAGATCGTGCCGGTGAACCCTCACGCGGAGGAGATCCTGGGGCTGCGCAGCTATCCGGACCTGCACGACTACCCGGAGCGCGTGGATCTCGGGATCATCGCTGTGCCGGCCCGCGGCGTGCTGCAGGCGACCCGCTCGGTGGTGGCGGCCGGGGCGCGGGCCCTCATCGTGATCAGCGCGGGCTTCCGGGAGGAGGGCCCAGAGGGCGCTCGGCTCGAGGAGAAGCTGGCGCGCTATTGCCGCGAGCGGGAGGTGCGGCTGCTCGGGCCCAACTGTCTGGGGGTGATCAACCCGCACCACCAGATGAACGCCTCCTTCGCGGCTCAGATGCCGCGACCCGGCGGGATCTCGGCCATCTCCCAATCCGGCGCCATCTGCACGGCCATCCTGGACTGGGCCGCCGGGCGACACATGGGGCTGGCCAAGCTCATCTCCATCGGCAACAAGGCGGATCTGGGGGAAAACGAGCTGCTCGAGGCGCTGGCCGCGGACGACGAGACCAAGGTCATCATCGGCTACCTCGAGTCCATCGGCGCGGGGGACGACTTCATGAAGATGGCCGAGTCCGCCGCCCAGCAGAAGCCGGTGGTGGTGCTCAAGGCCGGCATCACGTCGGCGGGTGTGCGGGCCGCCTCCTCGCACACGGGGAGCCTCGCCGGGACCAACATCGCCTACGGCGCCGCCTTCCGTCGGTCGGGCATCATCCGGGCCCAGACCTTCGAGCAGCTCCTCGACTACGCCAAGGCGCTGGTCATGGCGCCGCTGCCGCAGGGCAAGCGCGTGGCCATCGTCACCAACGCGGGGGGCTCGGGCATCCTCGCCGCCGACGCGGTGGAGCAGGCGGGCATGCAGGTGGCCACCCTGGCCACCTCCACCGCCAGCGCCCTGGTGCAGCGGCTGCCGGCCGCGGCCAGCGTGGGCAACCCCATCGACGTGCTGGGGGACGCGGATCCGGAACGCTACCGCCTGGCGGTGAAGGCGGCCCAGGAGGATCCCGAGGTGGACGCCGTGTTGGTGATCCTCACGCCCCAGGCCATGACCAAGCCCTTCGAGACGGCGAAGGCCGTCTCCGAGTGCTGCATCAGCGAGCACAAGCCGGTGCTGGCGAGCTTCATGGGAGGCGCGGACGTGGTCCCCGGCCGCGACGCCCTGGTGGCCAAGGGGCTGCCGGATTTCCCGTCCCCCGAGCGGGCCGTGGGCGCCCTCAAGGCCATGTCCGACTACGCCTCCTGGCGCCAGCGCCCGCCGCGGGTGGTGACCCGCTTCCCGGTGAACCGCCGGCGCGTGGAGCGGATCATCTCCCGTCAGGCCCGCACGGGCCGGCTCCAGGTGGGGGAGGTGAAGGCCAAGGAGATCCTGCGCGCCTACGACTTCGACGTACCCCAGGGGCACCTGGCCACCTCGGCCGAGGAGGCGGTGGAGTCGGCGGAGCGCATCGGGTTGCCCGTGGCCATGAAGGTGTCCTCGCCGGACGTGGTGCACAAGTCCGACCTCGGCGGGGTGAAGCTCAACCTCGGCAACCGCGAGGCGGTGCGTGACGCCTACGACCTGATGATGCTCCGGATGTCCCAGCGCGTCCCGGACGCGCGGATCGATGGGCTGTACGTGGAGAAGATGGGCTATCGCGGGCGGGAGGTCATCCTGGGCATGACGCGGGATCCGCAGTTCGGGCCGATGCTGATGTTCGGCCTGGGGGGCATCTTCGTCGAGGTGATGAAGGACGTCACCTTCCACCTGGCCCCCATCACCGCGGACGAGGCCATGCAGATGCTGCTGGGGACGCGCTCCTACGAGCTGCTCGCCGGCGCCCGCGGGGGCACCGCGGTGGATCTCCAGGCCATCGCCAACGGCCTCCAGCGCATCAGCCAGCTCGTTACGGATTTCCCCCAGATCCAGGAGCTCGACATCAACCCGTACATCGTCGGCGAGGTGGGCCTGACGCCCTACGTGGCTGACGCTCGCATCACGCTGGCCAGCTCCAAGCCAGGCGAGGAGCAGACCCGATGAGCTTCGATCCAAGCTGGAAGGACAAGTACGCCGCCTTCATCGCCACGCCAGACAAGGCGGTCCGCTCCATCCGTCCCGGCCAGCGGGTGTTCGTGGGCACGGGCTGCGGCCAGCCCCAGGTGCTGGTCAAGGCGCTCACGGCGCGCTCGCGGCAGCTCGCCGACACGGAGATCATCCACCTGCTGACCTTCGGCGACGCCCCCTACGCCCACCGGGAGCTCGCCAACAACTTTCGCA
>CAYFWA010000528.1:3973-5359 GCA_964346625.1 uncultured Myxococcales bacterium | reverse complement strand
AGTGGATCCGCGGGTCACTCCGGAACCCGTGGATCCGCGGGTCACTCCGGAACCCGTGGATCCGCGGGTCACTCCGGAACCCCTGAATCCGAGCCCGCCGCCTTCCGCGTCCTGTCGAGCCCCTGTCTGGGACAGATCTTCGATCTGGATCTGGTTCGCTACTGCGCCTGCGGCTGCCTCACCTGCCCCCACGAGGGGCGCCGGGGCGCGCCCCAGCGCCAGGCGACCTTCGAGGGCTACGGGCGAACCCGCCGCGCCTTCACCGGCCCCGACGCCCTCGAGCTCAACCGCCAGCTCCCGACCGAGCTCGAGCGCTGGCTGGGGTCGGTCGCCCCGAAGCAGCGGCCGGGATTCATCTCCGTGGGGCTGGCGGCCGAGCCACTGCCCGGCTTCGAGGAGTCCACCTCGCTGCTTTGCGACAGCCTCTCGCTGCTTCTCGAGGCCGGGGTGGGCGTGTCGCTGCGCACCCGCCGCAACGTCCCCGATGCCCTGCTGACCCTGCTCGGCCGCCACGTTTCGCGCGTCCGGGTGACCGTCCCCCTGCCCGGCCTGGACGCCGCCGCTCTGCAGGCCTGGGAGCCGGGTACCGGCTCGCCGAGCCAGCGGCTGTTCGCCGTGCAGCGCCTGCGGGCCGCCCGGATTCCGGTCTCGGTCGCCCTGCGGCCCGTGGTCCCCTACGTCAACGACGAGCGACGCCTGCTCGAGCGACTCGTGGACGCTGCGGCGGACGCGGGCGCCCGGCAGGTGAGCGCCTCTTTTTTGCGCCTGACCCCCACCATCCGGCGCCGCCTGGACGCCGAATCACCGGTGTCCACGCGCCTTTTGTACGGCGCCTATCTGGAGCGTCTGCCCGAAGGCGATCGTCAGCGGCGCCTGCCCGATCCCGAGCTTCGACACAAGGCCTATGAGATCCTGGCGCGAGCCGCGGACAGGCGGGGGGTGCGCTTTTCCATCTGTCGCTGCGCCGACCCGGAGCTGGGGCGCGCCCCGTGCCTGCTGTGGTCCGAGGACCTGGTCACCGAGACCAAGGGGCCGCGGGCTGCCCGGCGCGCGGCCGTTTCGTCAGGGGCCGGGCGAGCCCGCGCTTCCGCCGAGCCCGACCGGAGCGTGGGGGCGGGTCGGACCCCCGGGGACAAGGCCGACCCGGCCCCCGGCGAGACGGAGCGTCCGGAGCCCGGGGAGCCGTCTGGGCGACGGCCGCGGGGCTCCCAGGTGGGCCTCGGTCGCCTGCTGGGAAAAGGGGACCAATAAAAAGAGCATCGCGCGAGCGGTTTACAGGAAACCAGCCCTCCTCTATATATCTGAATATCTGAAGCGGTCCATATCTGAGACGGTCCATATCTGAGACGGTCCATATCTGAGACGGTCCATATCTGAGACGGTCCA
>CAYFWA010000528.1:2221-3873 GCA_964346625.1 uncultured Myxococcales bacterium | reverse complement strand
ATCTGAGACGGTCCATATCTGAGACGGTCCATATCTGAGGCGGTCCATATCTGAGGCGGTCCATATCTGAGACGGTCCATATCTGAGACGGTCCATATCTGAGACGGTCCGACCCTCGGATCCCGGGTCGGCGTCCCTCGGTTCCTCTCCTTTCCATCGGCGGGGAGCCTCCTGTCGGGGGCCGCCCCCTAAACTCTGACGCGCTGGACACGGCGCGTCGCGACGCCACGGCGCCCGACGTGAGACACCCCGGGCGCCCGTGAAACACTGACGGAATGCCGAAGCTTAAGGATCCCATAGACCACGACCACATCGACCCGGACGCCTTGAAGATCGTCAGGCGTCTGAGCCGCTATCGCCACGAGGCCTACCTGGTGGGGGGCTGTGTGCGCGATCTGTTGCTCGGCCGCCAGCCCAAGGACTTCGATCTGGCCACCTCGGCCACGCCCAACGAGATCAAGGGGCTGTTTCGCAACTCGCGCATCATCGGACGTCGCTTCAAGCTGGCCCACATCTTTTTCGGTCCCAAGATCATCGAGACCGCCACCTTCCGCCAAAACCCCCGCAACGACGAGGACGAAGAGGGCAACGGCGACGCCGCCGCGGAGGAGCGGCTCCATAACGGTGACTCGCTGCTCATCCGCCGCGACAACGTCTTCGGCACGGCCGAAGATGACGCCCTGCGTCGGGACTTCACGCTCAACGGCCTGTTTTACGATCCGGTGGAGCGGAAGGTGATCGACTTCGTGCAGGGGCGGGCCGACCTGGAGCAGGGCCTTATTCGGACCATCGGGGACCCGGACATCCGCCTGCAGGAGGATCCGGTGCGCATCCTGCGGGCCATCAAGTTCGCCGCCCGGCTCGATCTCGCCATCGAGCCCGAGACGCGCGAGGCCATCACCCGCTACCGGGACCACATCACGGCCTGCGCCAAGGCGCGCGTGCTCGAGGAGATCTACCGTTTTCTGCGCGAGGGCGCCGCCTGCCGGGCCATGGAGCTGCTCGAGGAGACCGGCGTGGCGCGCGTGCTTCTGCCCGAGCTCGGGTCGGTGCTCGAGGATCCGCCCCGCCACGAGATCTTCAAGGCGCGGTTGCAGGCCCTGGACGCCTTGCACGACGAGATCCCGCTGACCAACGCCACGCTCCTCGCCACGCTGTCGCACGCCCTGCTGGTGGACACCGACGCCCTGTTGCAGGGAGGCGGCAACGGCTCGGCCCGGATCGACGAGGCGCTGCGAGCGGTGCTGGAGATCTGGACTCCCTCCCGTCGCGATCGCGACCGCCTGCGGCAGATCCTGATGGCCCAGCGGCGCCTGAGCCCCTCCGAGGCCAAGGGTAAACGTCGCCGTCGCCGCCCCAAGGCCCTGGTGATCCAGGACTACTTCCCCGAGTCCCTGGCGCTGTACAAGGTATGCTGCCACACCGGCGAGGCGGACCCCTCCACCATCGAAACGTGGGAAGAGCTCTATGGCAGCGTATTCGGGGGGCGTCCTACCACGGTGCGGACGCCCGAGCGAAGAAGCGGCCGGCGCGGCGGCCGCAGTCGCAAGTCCCGGCGCCGCGGTGGGCGGTCCAAGGGCAGCGACCGCAAGGGCCCCGACCGCAAGGGCCCCGACCGCAAGGGCCCCGACCGCAAGGGCCCCGACCGCAAG
>CAYFWA010000528.1:1016-2121 GCA_964346625.1 uncultured Myxococcales bacterium | reverse complement strand
CGACCGCAAGGGCAGCGACCGCAAGGGCAGCGACCACAAGGGCAGCGACCGCAAGGGCAGCGACCATAGGGGGGAGGGCGCCGCAGGCCCCCGACGGTGACGCCCCCGGTTGGTGTGCGCCCGAAGCGAGTGAGGCATCCCCATCCGGAACCTGCGAACAACCCTCGAGCGCGGTAGCCGGGAACACTACCTCGACCCGCGCCTGTACGACCACGACTACCAGCGCCGGCGTGACGACGTGCGCTTCTACGTGAGACAGTGCATCGCGTCGCGGAGCGCCGCCCGTGCGCCCGCCGGCGCGGACACGGCGGGGGGCGCGAGCGTGAGCGCCGCCGCCCAGGGCGCCGTGGATCCGGTGCTGGAGATCGGCTGCGGCAGCGGCCGGATCACCCTGCCTCTTTTGCGACGCGGCATCCCGGTGGTCGGCGTGGATTTGAGCCTACCCATGCTCGGACGCTGCGCCGAGCGGCTCGCCTGGGCGGGCCGGCGCGCCAAGGCGCCGGCCCACCTCGCGCGGGCCGACATGCGCGCCCTGCCCCTCGCCACCTCGCGCTTCGAGCGCATCGTGTGCCCCTTCAACACCTTCATGCATCTGTATCACCCGCCCGACATCAGCGCCTGCCTCCGGGAGGTGCGCCGCCTGCTCGCGCCCGGCACCGGCCGCTTCCTGTTCGACGTGCTCAACCCGGATCTACGCTGGCTCACCCGCAATCCGCGCAAGCGCTGGGCCCGCACCCCCTTCAAGCACCCGGTGAGCGGGCAGCGCTACGTCTACACCACCAACCACCTGTACGACGCCCGGCGCCAGATCTGCTTCATCACGCTGTATTACGACTGCCTGGACGACCCGGCCCGCTCCCAGCGGGTACTGGTGGCCCACCGCCACTTCTTCCCCCAGGAGCTGCGGGCCCTGCTGCGCCACCACGGATTCGAGGTCACCCGGGAGTGGGGCGACTTCGAGGGAGGCCCCTTCGAGGGCGACTCCATCCAGCAGATCCTCGAGTGCCGCCGCGTGGATTGACCGATCCAGAGCACCGAGCACAGCGCACGGCGCACGGCGCACGGCGCACGGCGCACGGCGCACGGCGCACGGCGCACGGCGCAC
>CAYFWA010000528.1:0-916 GCA_964346625.1 uncultured Myxococcales bacterium | reverse complement strand
GGGGGCACGGTTTGGCTGGAGCCGCCGCGCTGGATCTGGTTTACCTCAGGTTAACCTTGGGTTACCTTTCTCGTATGGAGCCCATCGCGGATCGCAAGTACCACTTCGCCCCACTGCGCCGGCAGCGCCAGGAGATCGAGCGGCTGCTTCGCAGCGGCCGATTCCGCAACGCCACGCACTTCATGCGCGCGGCCATCGATCACTACCTCGATCGGCTCGGGCGGCCTCCTTTGGCCGAGCAGGCGCGGCAGATGGCCGAGGATTGGGAGGCCCAATCCCCAGCCGACCAGAAGCGGTCGGCGCAGGACGCGGCGGCCCTGCAGGCGCCCTCCATGCAAAGCGAGGAATCGTGGTGACCCCGCCCCCGGCGGTCAGGTAGGAGCCCTCCATGCACAGCGAGGTACCGGGGTGACCCCGCCCGAGGGATGCACGCCGCGCGCCGTGACCCCGCGGCGTGGTGAGATCTGGTGGGTGCGGCAGGGATCCCGGGCGCAGCAATCCCGGGACCAGAGCAAGCCCCGCCGACCCTACCTGGTGGTATCCGGTGATCCCTGGAACGCCGAGCCTCGCTACCCGCGCGTCACCCTGTGCCCTCTCACGGGTCTCGAGCACGTGTCCCGTCGCTACGACACGGACGTGGTGCTTCGCCGCCGCGAGACGGGCCTGTCCAAAGACAGCGTAGTCCGCTGCGTGGAGCTGTACACGGTGTTTCGCGACGTGCTGCTCGAACGCGCCGGGCAGCTCCCCGAGCCGCGGCTCCGCGAGGTCGAGCAGGCCCTGCGGCTCTACCTGTCGCTGGAAAGCACCTAGAGCAGCAACTCGCCTGCAGCCCGAACAATTGTTTCTCTTGAATCCAGGACCTCGGGGGAACGTGGATCCAGGACCTCGGGGGAACGTGGATCCAGGACCTCGGGGG
>CAYFWA010000527.1:0-5368 GCA_964346625.1 uncultured Myxococcales bacterium | reverse complement strand
CTGCTCGCCCTGCTCGCCCTGCTCGCCCTGCTCGCCCTGCTCGCCCTGCTCGCCCCGCTTGCCCGCCTTGTCTCCCTGATCCGACTGGCCCGAGCGGCGGGCGTCGGGACGAGGCTGGGCGCGTCGTCGGGGCCGGGGCCGGGGCCGGGGCCGCGCGCGGGGCCGTTTGCGCGGAAGGCCGTAGAGTCGCGAGGAGGTGGGCTTGGCCCACGCCTCGCCCACTTCAGAGCCGAACCCTGGGACGGCAACCAGGCCCAAAACAACGAACGAAAAAAGGAAAAAACCAGGCGTAGCCCGCATGTCAAGAGCATATCCGCCCCGCCTAAGGGGGTCAAACCCTACGCAATGCGGTGGGACCGTCGGCTCAGGGGAGCTGGCGCGCCTGCTCCCGCCCGCGCTCGATGGCGGCGCGGGTCTGGTCCATGAGCTGCTGCAGGCTCTCGATGTTCCGCCCCTGCATCTCGATGGGCGGTTGGATCGCCACGCGGATGTGACCGCGGCGGGGACGCCACTCGCCGGCGGGCAGCATCTCCCGGGTTCCGTGGATGCCCACCGGGAGCACGGGCACCTGGGCCTGCAGCGCTAGGCGGAAGCCGCCGGTCTTGAACGACCGCAGCTCCCCGTCGCGGCTGCGGGTGCCCTCGGGAAAGAACACCACCGTGGTGCCCGCGGCGATGGACGCGGCGGCCTGCTGCATGCTGCGGCGGGCGCTGTCGGAGTTGCCCCGCTCCACGTACAGGTGGCCCATGCGCTCGCAGCAGTAGCCGAAGATGGGGATCCGCCGCAGCTCCTGTTTCATCACCCAGCGGATGGAAAGCGGCAGCGCGGCGTAGACGGCCCAGATGTCCACGTGGCTGTTGTGGTTGACCATGGCCACGTAGGGTTGGCCCCGGCTTACGTGCTTTCGCCCGACCACCGTGAGCGTGGAGCGCAGCAGCCGCAGATTCAACCGGGACCAGAAGCGGCCCAGGTGGTAGGTCTTGAACCCCCCGGGGTCCACTACGCTGAGGCCGATGGCGGCGCTGGCCAGTGCGGCGGTGTTGCTGGCCGTGACGCCCCAGGCCGTCGCGCCGCGGGCGGAGTGCAGGGCCAGGTTGACCGTGTCTTTCCATTGCTGTGCCAAGGTGCTCGTCCTCCCTTCTATGGGATCGACACCCCGCAGCAAAACGGTCCGGGCGTGCCTTGTCAAGCGCGTCGGTCGCGGGGAGGGGGCGCGGTCTGGCCGGGGCCGAAACACGCCCGCCGAAACACGCCGGCCGAAACACGCCCGCGGTTGCCGCGGTCGGCCCCACCTGGCGCTGGTGCTGGCGCTGGCGTGGTCAGGCCCAAGGCGTCCAGTTCAGGGCGCCGCGCGCAGGGCGTTTCGGGGCAGGCGCATCACCCGGCGCAAGATGGCGTCCAGCCAGCGGGTGGGCAGCCACGAAAACAGCCAGATGGCCAGGAGCGTGTACCGCGGGGACACGTAGCGGGCCGCCGGGCGTTTCTTGCGCACGATGCGCGCGATGGTCCGCGCGATCACCGCCGGCCCGGGGGATTTGCGGTAGGTTTGCTCGAGCAGCTCGTCGTAGCGTCGGATGGCGCCCTGGTAGGGCGAGTCCAGGGCCTCGTACTTGGACACCGTGCTGGTGGCGGTTTTTCCGAAGTGCGTGGCGATGGTGCCGGGCTCCACGAGGCTCACCTGGATGCCGAGCCCCGCCACCTCGGTCCGCAGGGCGTCGGTGAGCGACTCCACCGCGTGCTTGGTGGCGCAGTAGATTCCCTGCAGCGGCAGCGTGATTCGACCCACCACCGAGCTCACATTGATGATCTTGCCCGCCCCTCGCGCGCGCATGCCCGGCAAGAAACGCTGACACAGCCGCACGAGGCCGAAGACGTTGGTCTCGAATTGCCCCCGCAGGTCCTCGTCGGAGATCAGCTCCATGGGGGCCATGTTTCCGTAGCCCGCGTTGTTGATCAGCACGTCCACGCCGTAGCCCTCGGTGCGCTGCTCCACCTCCTGCACGGCCGCGTCGAGGGAGGCGGCGTCGTTGACGTCGAGCACGAAGGTCTGCAGCGCCGGGGCCACGCCGGCAGCCCCCCCCCCGGCGCTCCCGCCGTGCCGGGTGTCGGTCAGTGCCCGCGCTTCGGTCTTCAGCGCCTCCAGTCGATCGGCCTTGCGCCCCGTGGCCAGCACCCGGTGTCCGGCCCGGGCGAGGTGCAGGGCGGTCTCCCAGCCGATGCCGGAGGTGGCCCCCGTGATGAGGATCGTCTGGTGGGCTCTTTTGCTCGTCGCCTTTTCCATGTCATCCACTCCTGTTTGGTCTCCCCGGGGCTGACCCGTGCGCTGGGTCGGGGCGAGCGAGCCGCGCGCGTTGGCGTTTCTGCTCGAAGCGCACGTTTTCGTGCTGGGCGCTTCGAGTATCGCGCCCGGTCGCGGCCAGGGCAAGGGGGCCCTTTTCCGGTTCGGTCCCGGCGGTGAATTGACGCCCGGTCCGCCCCTGGGGCACCATCGGTGCGCGGCGCCTCGGGATGGCCCTGCCCGGTTCGATGACGGGTTGCCCGACGCTAGCTCGGATCGTTCGAGTCCCCCATGACCGACCCCCCAGATCCCCTCATCGGCCGGGTGTTGCAGCAGACCTGGCGCATCGAGGCCTTCGTGGCCCGCGGCTCCATGGGCGCGGTGTATCGCGGCGCGAACACGCACTGTGGCACCCCGGTGGCGGTGAAGGTGCTCAACCCGGAGTATCTGCACGACGCAGAGATCCGGGAGCGCTTCCGGCGCGAGGCGACGGTGTCGTCGCGCTGCGACTCGCCGCACCTGGTGCGGGTGCTGGACCTCGTGGAGCAGGGGGACGGCCTAATCTGCCTGGTGATGGAGTGGCTCCATGGCGAGAGCCTGACGGATCGGCTCGCGCGCCGGGGGCGGCTGCCGCTCGGAGAGATCGCGCGCCTGATGGCCGAGATCGGCGAAGGTCTGCACGAGGCGCACGAGATGGGCATCGTGCACCGGGACCTCAAGCCGGGCAACATCTTCCTGGCCGAGGCGGGCCGCGCCGGGCTGCAGATCCCCAAGATCGTCGACTTCGGCATCTCGAAGATCATCGAGGCGGGGGCGGAGCTCACGGCGACGGCCACCATGATGGGCACCCCCCACTACATGCCCGTGGAGCAGTTCGACGACTCCAAGGTGGTGGACTCCCGCGCCGACATCTATGCCCTGGGCGTGATCACCTACGAGCTGCTCGCCGGGCGGCGCCCCTTTCGCGGCCGGACGCCCATGGCGATCCTCCAACAGGTGGCCGCGACAACCCCCCCGCCGCTTCCCGAGGACATCCCCGAGGCGGTGGCGGCGGTGGTGCGTCGCGCCATGGCCAAGGATGCCGCCGATCGGTATCCCACCGCGCTGGACTTCACCGAGGCCCTCACCGAGGCGGCGACGGCCGCGGGCCATCCGCCCCCGCCCCCGAAACCCGCCGCCGAGCTCGGCCTCGAGCCCCCCGCCTCACGGCGGCGTTGGCGGCGTTGGCGGCGCTGGCTGCGGCCCCTGAGCCGCCGCTGGCGGCCCCTCGAGCGCCGGCTCGGCCCTCGTCGCGCCCGCTGGGTGGCGCTGGGGGCGCTGGCGGCGCTGGCGGCGCTATCGGCCGCGGCCGCGGGGGGGCTCTACCTCGCGCTCCGCGAGCCTTCCACCGACACCTCCCCCACCGCGGGGGTCGGTCCACCGGGCAAGGCCGCGCCTCGACCGACTCTCGGGATCTTGGCGCAGCGGCGCTTCCCCCGGGGTGTGGCCACCCGCGGCCTGGCGCTGGACGCGGCCGGGCAGCGGGCCGTGGCTCTCGACAAGGCCGGTCGGCTTCACGTCTTTCGATTGGGCGGGGCGTCCCCGCGCCGCGCCGCGGCGGGGCGACCGGCCGCCGTATCGCCCGCCACTTCGAGCGCCCCGGACGCCGCGGGCGCCGGCGCCCACCCCGCGCCCGCCGCGGCGAGCGTCGCGGACGCCGGCCCTCACTCCGCGCCCGCCAACGGGGAGACGTTCACCGCCGTGGCCCTATCGCCCGACGGACGTTGGATCGCCCTCGGGGGCGCCGACGGGCGCGTGGTGCTGCGGCGCCCGGGGGACGCCCCCGGCCAACGGCTCCTGGCCCGCCGCCACGGCGGGGCGGTGACGGCGCTCGGGTTCAGCGCCGACGCCAACCGGCTGCTGTCGGGCGACCAGGGCGGCGAGGTGTCGGTCTGGGATGTGCGGGACGGGCGGCGACTCGCCACCCTGGGGGACGCCAGCGCGGCCGTGACCGCCGTGGCGCTGCGCGGAGACGGCCGCCAGGGCGCGGTGGGACGCGCCGATGGCGCGCTGGTGATCTGGGACGTGGTCACGGCCCGCCGGGTCGCCCGGCTGACCGGGCATGCGCAGGCGGTGCGCGCCTTGGCGATGCACGCCTCCGGCCGCCTGCTCGCCAGCGCCTCGACCGATGGCACCGCCCGGCTGTGGCAGCGCGGCACCGGAGCCCGTCCGGCATCCGGGGGCGCGCCCCGCGCGGCATCCGGGGGCGCGCCCCGCGCGGCATCCGGGGGCGCGCCCGGCGCGGCATCCGGGGACGTACCGCGCGCGGCATTCGGGGGTGCGCCCGGCGCGGCATCCGGTTCCGTCCCGCCTCCGGCCCGAGGGCGCACCTGGCGCCCGGGCCCCGTGCTGCGGGGTCACCGTGGCGCGGTGCTGGCGGTGGCCCTGTCCGAGGACGGGCAGCAGGTGCTCACCGGCGGCGCGGACGGCACCGCCCGGCTGTGGAGCCGCGGCGGCGCCGCGCGCGGCCGGCTGCGGCTCTCCGGCGCGGTGTCTCGCGTGGCCCTAGCCGCTGGCGGGATCCTCCGCGCGCTATCCGGTCCGCAGCTCGAGGTCCGGATCTACCGCCGTCGCCCGTCACCGCGCCACCACGGGCGGCCCCGCTAGCGGGTCTCGACCGGCTGGGGCGGACGGGGTATGGTGGGAGGGCATTTTCTGGTCGGTACGTTGCGAGTCCGGCTGGGGCAGGTGAACGAGTTCCCCCATGATGGAGGTAACGCAAAGGATCACCGGACCATGAAGCTCGCCTTGATCATCGTCGCCGCGCTCCTTTTGCCCACCGGGCTCGTGGTCACCGCGGCGGGGGTGCCGCTTTTTGGCTACGAGCAGGCCGAGACCCTCGACGAGCAGCCGGGCACCGGATCGCGCAAGCGCCACGTGCTCGGGCACGTGGAGCGCGTCTACCCGGCCGCGGAGGCCCTCGAGGAGATCGAGCTGCCCAGCCAGGCCCAGATGTTCATCGAGCAGGTGACCCAAGGGGGCGAGGTCATCAAGCTCCTTTGACCTCGCCGACGACCTCGACGACGTGCTCGCCGACGTTCGTGCCGCCGT
>CAYFWA010000526.1:0-5379 GCA_964346625.1 uncultured Myxococcales bacterium | reverse complement strand
GTTGGCCCGCCCGCTGACGGATCGCTACGTCTCGGCCGCCGCCATGGCGGCGGCCCTGGATCAGGTGGTCGCCGCCGAGCAAATCCCGGATGGGACCGTGCGCGATGTGATGAAGAGCCTGCTCCCCGCCTCCGAGGAGGGGACCCGCGAGTCCATGCGCCGCAAGCGTCGTCGGCTCACGCTGGCGGCGTGGCAAAAGGGCGTGCGGGAGGCCGCGCTGCCGGCCCGTGCCCCCGCGTCGGCGGAGGCTGCCGGTGAGCTCGGCACCCGAGATACCGAGGCCGCCGCTTCTCCGGCCGGGGCGCTGGAGCAGGAGACCCTCATCTTCACCGACGCGCGTTGGCTGCTGCCGGACGAGGAGGACGCAGACACCGCGGCGGAGCCGGTGCTGGGAGAGCAGGACGTCACCGCCGTGACCGACGCGCGCATCGGCGATGGCACGGTGGACGAGTCCACGCTGATCCTGGTGGGCTCGCAGGGGGACGTCCCGATCTCCGACGCGGAGCGCAGGCTGTTCCCCCCCACCGGCCGCCAGCCGTCGGAGGTTCTCGCGCAAGCCGAGACCCGCATTCTGGCCGAGCCGGAGGATGGCTCGGGCGCGAGCGCACCGCTGGCGGTCCCGGAGGCCGCCGGGGAGGGTCCCCCCCGCACCGGCGCTCGCCGGGGTGTGCGTCTCGGCATGGCCGTGGTGTTGGGGTTGGTGCTGGCGGCGCTGTTGGTGATTCTCTGGGCGCGTTTTTCGCCCTGAGCAGAAAACGCCGGATCCCTCATTGGACTCGTGTCCGGGGGGCGTTTGCCCCTCTTGGCCCTGGGAGTGAACCATGTCCGAGCTTACGCCTCCTTCGCCCTTGTCCCCTCTACCGGAGCCCACGCTCAGCACACCGCCCGCCTCCGCGGAGGAACCCGCGGCGCCGGCCGGCGCGCCGGGTTCCCCCGATCCGGCGGTGAGGACGCCCGCCGGTGACCGGGACGACGATCCGCCCCCGTCCGCGCCGCGATTGATCTGTCGATTGATCCGTTCCGGCGCGCTGCCGGAGACCTTCGCGCCCCTCGCCCTGCCCGAGATCGCTGAGCTGCAGACGGTGGGGGTGGATGGGGACGTGGTGGATCACCTACACGCGGAGATGTCCCTGTCCCTGCGGACCGGCCGCTATCACGTGCCCGTGTCCGAAGACGAGGCGCTGGGGGTGGAGGTCTCTCCGGAGACGACGTGCGAGATCTGGGTCTCGGCCAACCGGGGGCTCGACCCCGAGCAGCGCGGGACTCTGGTCTCCGCGGCCGAGCTCTCCTTCTCTCCCGGGATTCGGCTGCAGAACGTGTGGCCGGTGCTCGGTCGGCTGCCCACCCTGTTTGAGGATCACGATCTCGCCCTGCTTCGGACGCAGGTGGATCGACTCGCTCACTCTCCCTCCACCGACTCGGCGCTGCAGCTCGGTCGGACGCTGGTCTCCCAGGCCGAAGCGCAGCTCGGCGCGGTGACTGAGGACGAGCGGCTCGCTCCGCTGCTCGCCAACGCCCGTAGCCGGCTGACGGCCGGGGCCCGGCGGCTGTGGCGGGAGCTGCAGGTCGGAGCGGGGTTGGTGCAGGAGGAGCTCAAGCACCGCTCCCAGCAGCTCCCTCAGGTGGTGCTTCGTCACGTCTCGGCCCGTCCGGTGAAGCGGCGGGGCGGCTGGCAGCTCCAGCTCCGGTTCTCCGGGGAGATCGGCTATCCCGGCGCGTTGACCACCCGCTTCACGGAGGTGGTGTTGCCGACGTCGGTGCTGCCCGCCCCGGCGGCGACGCTGTCGGCGCTGCTGTCCGACGACCCGCTGGCCACGGCACACCTGCGGGCGGACCGCGTGCCGTTTTCGCGCGTGCTGCGGGCGCTCGCCGCGCTGCCCGGTGCGCTGCAGGGGCACCTGGAGTTGCAGCTCACGCCCCCGTCCCTGGAGGTGGGGTTGCCCACGCCCACCCTCGGGGAGATGAATATGGAGCTGTCGCTCCCCGCCGCCACCCGGGTGCGGGCCTCCTTTTCGGGGGAGGTGTCCGACGAGCGCGTGTCCCTGCAGGTGGCACCGCTGGAGGTGGGGACCGCCGAAGCGCGCCTGGGCGCGGAGCTGGAGCTGGAGGTCCGCGCGCGCGCGTCGTCTCCCGCGGGAGAGGCGGTGGACGCCTCGTCCGCTCCCTTCTCCCCCGAACCCGTCATGGCGGTGCTGGTGGAGGCCGCGCAGCAGCAGCGCTGGCCGGCCGATCGCCTGGCGCTGCGCACCACGGTGACGCTGGATCCGCGCTCGGCCCTGCAGGACGTGGGCCTGTTCACCTCGCTGCGTCACCCCCTCGCGGACGAGGGCAGCGGGCTGCGGCTGGCGCTGCGACGCCTCGGGCTCGCCGGCTCGCTGACGTTGGACACGCAGCAGCCCGCTGGGACCTCCCTGGTGGAGTCCGCGGAGCTGACCTACGACGCCCGATTGGAGCTGCCCGATGGCAGCCACCTGGACGATGGGGTGGTGACGGTGCTGCCCCGCCTGGGGGAAGGCCGCCTGGAGGGTCGGGTCACGCGGACGGACGAGGGGGGCGTCGTGGTGCAGGTGGACGGCGGCGCCCACCTCGCGCTGGAGGGCATCACCGAGGTGGAGGACTTCCCCGAGCTGCACATTCATCGGGGAGAGGCCACGCTGCGGGCCGCCGGGGAGCTGGAGTTCTGGGGGCGGGTCCGCACCGGCCCCATCACCGGGCGCGCGCTCACCGCGGACTTTTCCGGCAGCCGCGGCTCGGTGACCCTGCAGGAGGCTTTGCTCCGCATCGGCGAGCGGGCGGTGTCGCTGCCGGCGGGCTCCCGGCTGTCGGGGGAGGTGGCGAAGGCCCACCTCTCGAGCAGTGGTCTGGGCCAGGGGCGATTCGACGTGGCCTGGGATCTACAAGGCCAATCCCCGGTGCTCGAGGCGCCAGGGCACCGGGTGGAGATCTTCGTGCCGGAGCTGCGCCAGGGACAGCTCGAGGTGGCGCTCAGCCCGGTGGGGGGGGTGAGCATCTCCGGCCGGCGCGGCGGGCTGTACGACGCCCACTTCTTCAACGCCCTGATCAACCCCGGGGCGGAGCTGGAGCGCTGGCTCCAGATCCTCGACGACGACGACGCCATGGACAAGGTACTGTCCACGCTCCGCGTGTTTTCGGGCGAGGCCTACCGCCTGCTGGACGCGGTGCAGGGCTTCGTCAAGCGGGCCCGCGGGATCCTCGACGGGCTGGGGATCCAGCAACCGGGAGACTTCATCTCGGCGCGCACCATCGCGCAGGTGCTGTCGCGGGTGCTTTCGGACGACGACTCCCTGGTGGCGGAGATCCACCCCCTGGTCAAGCAGGTGACCGATGGGGAGGGGCTCGACGTGAGCCGCGTGAAGGCGCTGCTGGGACGCCATCTACCCGAGCACGACTACGACTACGAGGTCGACCGGGGGCTGCGTCTGGCGGCGCGGATGCTGGCGCCCACGGAGCCGGTGCCCCCCCACCGCCGGTTGACCGTGCGACCCCTGGTGGAGCAGGAGGAGCACGCCGCCGCCCTCGCGCCCTACCCGAGCGCCGCCGCGCTGTACGAGGGGCTCGCGGGTGTCGAGCCGGGGTCCGCTGAGCCCGGCTCCGCCGAGCCCGGGTCCGCCGAGTGGTCGGCGCTCGTGGCGCGCATCGCGCCCTACCTGACCCTGGAGCAGGTGGACCATCTGCTCGGCCGCCCGGGCGCCGGCTTCCGCCCGCAAGATCGGCACTGGCTGCAGGCCGTGGCCGCGGTCAAGCGCCGGTGCCGGGAGATCGCCGAGAGCTACGGAGGCATCGCGTTTTTGCCCCAGGCCTGGGCGATCTCGTTTTTCCTCGGTGAGGCCGTACGCACCCACCGCGACGATCCCGCCGACCCCGGGCCCAACGAGGAGCGGGGCGATCCCCAACCGAATGGTTATTCCCTGGGTTCCGGCCTGCTCGGCCCCCAGGAGGTGGGCATCCTGCTGCAGTCGGGCCTGGCCTCCCTGTGGAAGGGCGGGCCGGTGCAGATCAACCAGCGGCTGCTCATCGACTATGTCCGGCGCCAGCCCCCGGAGTTTTTGCGGGAGGTGCTCGTAGAGCTGTCCGGGCGCAGCCCGCGGGTCCTCACGGGGGTGCTGTACGCCCTGCTGCGCCTGGAGCAGGGGCGGCTACGCGAGCCGCTGGACCTCGACGAGTGGATCGGCTCCACCCTGGGGGTGCCCGTGCCGGACCTGGAGGACTACATGGCCGGCGGCCGGTGGGCCCGCGAGAGCCACTACCAGGCGCTGTCGCGCACGGCGGAGCTGATCCTGGCCGAGGCCGAGCCCTACTTCGCCCTGCGCGAGCACCTGCAGAGCGCGCGACACCCGGTGCCGCCACCCATCGAGCCCGCCACTGAGGGCCCGTGCAGAAATGAGTTGGTCAGCGCAGGGCGTCGAGGCGCCGCGCTGGCAAGGACCGAGGAGCGAGGTAATCTCAGCGATTCCGAGCGACGAGGGACGCCGCCAGCGCGGATGGATCGGCGGCCGAATGCCGAAGTTATTCTTGCGCGAGCCCTTAGCAGGGCCCAGCGAGCCATCGAGGAGGCCGACCGGGCGGGGCACCGCTGTCTCCGGGGGGCCAAGGGCGGCAAAGCCGCGGCGGGCCCGGCGGTCGCGAAGCAGCGCGAGGCCGCGGCGGCGGCCTACGAGGAGGCCTTCGCCGCCTGTCGCGCCTTGCGTGACGTGGAGCCCGCTGCGTTCACCCGCGACGGGTTCAAGGCGTTCTGGAGCCGCAACCACGAGGCCCTGGTGGTGCGGTCCGTGGTGCGCAACGTGCAGCAGGACGTGGACGACGTGCGGGCCTGGCTGGCGGCGCGCAGCGGCGGCGAGGTGCCGGAGTCCGAGCAGGCCCTCGTGGACGCGGTCATCGACGCGGTGTACTGGGACGAGGCGGACCGCCAGCGGCTGCGGGGCGACCCCCTGGTGCGGCTGCTGCTGGACCCGCCGGCCGGGCACTACGACTTCACCATCATCAGCGCCATGGGCGTGATCACCGAGGGCGCCCGGGGCACCGAGCTCAAGGACGCCTACGCCCGGCTCGAGGCCCAGCGCGGCGTGCGCACCATCCGGGCCGACACCCAGACGGCCCGATCGCTTGACTTCAACGCGGGCCGCATCGAGGAGGCGGCACGCCGCAGCCGCACGCCCTGGGGCTACATCGGCTACAGCCAGGGCTGCGCCAACGGCCTTCAGGCCGAGAGCCGTCTGCTCGGCGGGACCCCCGATCAGCAGGCCCTGGCGGCGCGCCTGGTGACCCGCAACCTGCTGTTCTCCGCGGCCAACGGCTCGGCCCACGGCACCTGCGGCGACTGGAAGTTCCTGCGCGCCATGATCGATCTGGATCGGTTCC
>CAYFWA010000525.1:0-5386 GCA_964346625.1 uncultured Myxococcales bacterium | reverse complement strand
CACGGCGGTGTTGATGGCGACCCGCAGGATGCGAGCGGCGTCTACACCCAGCGTCTCGGCGGCGCTCAGGGCCCCCTGGACGGCGCCCACGGCCGTCTTCTGGAGATCCTGGCCCGAGTCTGCGCCAGCCTGGACCGCGCCGCGGACTGCGGCCTCGGCGGCCCGGACCAGCTCCGTGTTGGTGCTGGCGGCGCCCCGCACCACGCCGCGGACGGTCTCCTCGGCCACCCGGGCGATGTTGCCGCCGACGTCGGCGGTGGCGGACACGGCGCCCCCCACCAGGCGGCCGGCGGCGGCCTCCACGTCGGCGCCCACGTCGCCGACACCCTGGATGATGCCGCTGGCCAGCGCGCCCATGGACTGGATCGTGCCCCGGGTGGTCTCCGCGGTGTTCTTCACCGCCGAGTTGAGCAGCCGCTGTCCCGACGTCAGCACGTCGGAGCCGGACTCATCGGCCATCTTGATGGCGGTGCGGGCCGTGTTGGAGGTGGCGATGCTCATCTCCTGGAGCGTCTCCAGGGCGTTGATGGTGACCGCCTTGATCCGGCCGAGCACGGTCTCGGAGACCGTCTTGGTGATCTCGTCGGCGTCCTTGACCACCTTGATGACCGTATCCTTGAAAAGGTCGGAGACCCAGGCCACGGGGGTTCGTTTCGCCGCGTAGGGCAGATCGTCTTGATGATTGCTCATATTAATGGTCCTCCCTGGAATCGGCCCCGGATTAGAGCACAGGGGACCCCCCCTTGTCACGATCTTCCAACCCTCCTTTACCGCCGGCTCGGGCCCGGCCCGTCCTCGTCGCGTCGCGGGTTGGAGCTCGACCGGTCTGGCTCGGCCTTGCCACCGGCAAGGAGCAACCCGAACACCAGGCCGCCGACGCCCAGCACCCACGGGTTGCATGACCAGACTCAGGTCGAGCCCGGTTGGTAGTTGATGTAGCCGAGGCCGAGGCCGATGAGGCCACCCCCGGCACCGTAGAGCAGGTAGCGCCACATGCAGGATCTCATGACACGACCGGCGGCGTGCGGCCATCGGTAATTTCAGGGGGCTGTTCCCCCCCCCCCGTTGCCCCGCAAATGCGTGGTTTTTCGGGGCTCACCCCCCAGTCATCGATTCGCTTTGCTGTTGCTGGTGCAGGCGCTCGGCGCTTTTGGCGCCGAAGCGCGTCTGGGGCGCGGTGTTCACCGACTTCAGATAGTGGTCGCGGGCATAGGCGAGCTCGCCCTGCGCCTCCCACGCGCGGGCCAGATGGAAGTAGTTCTCCGCCATGGCCGCCGGCCCCTGGGTGCGGACTCCGGCGTCGATGGCTGCCTGTAGCTCGGCGATGGCGTCCTCCACGTGCCCCAGGGCGAGCAGGGCGATGCCGCGGGTGGAGCGGAAGGCCGGGTTGCCCGGATCCAGGGCGGAGGCCCGGTCGCACTGGGCGAGCGCCTCTCCGGGATCCCGCCGGGTGCACAGCAGATAGTAGGCGTAGTTGTTTTCCCAGATGCCTTGCACCCCCGCCCCGAGCTGCTCGCGATCCAGCGCATCGAGCAGGCGCCGGCCCTCTTCGTACTTCCCGTCGGCCAGATGACAGGCGGCCAGGTGGAGCTGGAGGGTGGCGCGGCTGCGGGGCCGCCAGGCGAAGCGGAGCAGCAGGCGGGTGCCCCGGCGGGCGGCGCGATATCGTCCGTGGCGGAAGTCCGCCAGGATGCGTCGCCCGGTCCGCGAGAGATCGATGGCCACCACCCCCGCGGTGAGGGCGCACAGCAGCATGACCACCGGCAGATCCAGGTGGTGCCACCCCACCAGCGTCAACAGCACGATGCTGAGGGCGGTGCACACGAACACCAGGATCAGGACGCGGGGCAGACCGTAGCGCAACTCGGGAACTCCGGGGTCTGCGGGGAGGGGCCCAGCGGGCCCGGGGGGCGGCCGCCCCCCGGGGCTCTCAGGAGGTCCCCTCGGGCCAGGCCGTGGTTACGACCTCCTCGAGGGAGGGGATGCCGCCCCGGCTGCCGATCTCCCGGCAGGCGAGCCCGGCCGCGGCCGAGGCGAAACGGAGCTGACGTTCCAGCGACCAGCCCTGCAGCAGGGCATGCACCACCCCGGCGAAGAAAAGGGGACCGGTGCCGCCCCGCTCTCGCGGGGTGATCCCATGGAAGATGGGTTGGCGGACCGTGGCGCCGTCCCGTCGGCCGATGGCGCCCTCCACGCCCATGGTGATGATGACGAGGCCGGGTCCCTGCTGCTGCAGGGCCACGAGGCTGTCTTCCAGCTCGGCGCGCGGCGCCACCTCGGCGGTGAAGCGCTCGGAGGCGATGAGCACGTCGCTGGCCGCCAGCAGCTCAGCCTGGCGCTCGCCGTAGCAGCTTGCGTCGAACAGCACCGGGAGCCCGCGCGCCCGGGCGGTCTCGGCCATGGTGAGCTGGGCCTCCACCTCGGTGCCGTCTATCAGCAAGGCGGCGCAGCCGTCCAGCAGCGCCGGATCCACTTCGTCCGCCGCCAGGGGCGGGACGTTGCCCGGGGTCTGGATGACCGTGCGCTCCATGCGCTCGGTCTCCTCGAGGGCCACGAAGGAGAAAGGAGACAGGTAGCCTGCGGCCGTGACCAGCCCACGGGTTTCGAAGCCCTCGAAGGCGAAGCTGTCGCGCACCAGGGCGCCGAACACGTCGTCCGAGGTCTGGCCCGCCAGGCGGCAGCGGTGTCCCCACTCCAGCAGGGCCACCAGGGCCGTGGCCACCGACCCGCTGCCCTGGATGGAGAACTGCCGCAGATCGGCGCTCTCGCCCCGGCTCGGCAGTCGCGCCACCGTGCCCAGCATCTCCACCGAGGGGCGGCCGATGCCCAGGATGGGGCGGGCGTCTTCGGCGCCCGCCGCGGGATCGGCGTCAACGCCCTGCTCGGTTCGTGCGCCCTGTTCGCTTCGTGGCTCTGTCATGGATCTGGTCCCGAGGATAACGACAACCGGGGCGCGCGACAAGCCCGATGCGCGCGACAAGCCCGATGCGCCTTGACCCTTCCGTTTTCCCCCGAAACACGACACTATGGCAGAGCACCATGGCAGAGCGGGATCGAGGATGGCACGGGTGGGGCGGCGCACAGCAGAGGCAGAGCGCAGCGCATTCAAGGAGCTCACGGTATGCATGCTCGTTCGATGACACATTCGATGAAGAGACCCGGACGCGGACGTGGACCCGAAGTCGGGATCCACGCCACCGCGCGGCGGTGGATGCTCCGGCTGGCGCTGGTGGCGCTGGGGGCGGCGCTGGCGCTGTCCGCCGCGGCGTGTGGCGACGATGAGGGCGGCGGCGGATACGATGTGCCCGAGGGGTGCAACCCCCTGTCGAGCAACTGGGACTGCCTGCTGCCCTATCCCACGGACTTCTACCTGGTGGAGGACTCCGCCATGCCGAGCGGTATGCGCGTGGAGATCCCCGAGGCGGCGCTGCCGATGTCGGAGGAGGCCGGGGTGGTGGACTTCCTGGCACACACCCCGGCGGACGGCTTCGGGATCCTCCCGCCGATCCTGGCGCTGTTCCCCTTCGAGCTGAGCGACGAGAACCTGGTGTTCTGGACCGACGACGTCTTCGAGAGCACGGGGCCCGATAGCCCCACGGTGCTGCTGGAGGCCGACACCGGAACTCCGGTGCTGCACTTCGCCGAGCTGGACCCCCGGGCCCAGCCTGGCAACCAGGCGCTGTTGATCCGTCCTTTGGATCGGCTCGAGCACGGCGTACGCTACATCGTCGCCATCCGCTCCCTGCAACAGGACAGCGGCGAGCCGGTGCCGCCAGCCGAGGGGTTCCGCCGGCTGCGCGACGGGAGCGCCGGCGGGCACCCGGTGCTGTCCCAGCTCGTGGACCACTACGAGAGCCGGATCTTCGCCCCCTTGCAGGAGGCCGGCGTGGAGCGCAGCGCGCTGCAGCTCGCCTGGGACTTCACCACGGCCACCGAGGAGCACACCACGCAGGATCTGTTGCGGGTACGGGAGCTGACCCTGGAGTCGCTCGACGCCAGCGCGCCGGCGGCCTGGGTCACCGAGGTGGATGAGGACTATGACGTGGTCTCCCGTCGGGTGCGCGGGATGATCGAGGTGCCGCTGTTCATGGAGTCCGAGGAGCCGGGCGCCTATCTGCACCGCGGCGCGGATGGGCAGGTGGCCGCCAACGGCACCACCGAGTTCGAGTTCTCGGTGATCATCCCCCGCAGCGTGGGGGACGCCTCTCCCACCCAGCCCGCCCGCTTGCTGCAGTTCGGCCATGGCTTCTTCGGAGACCGGCGAGAGATGGAGGGCAGCTTCGTACGCTCCTTCGCCGACCGCACGGGCATGGTGGTGATCGGCATCGACTGGTGGGGCATGTCCACGCCGGATTTGCCGGACATCATCGAGGACATCATGACCAACGTCGGTGAGACGCTGCGCTTCACCGAGCGGGCGCACCAGGGCATGGCCAACCAGCTCGCCCTGGTCCACGCGGCCAAGACCACCCTGACGCAGCTCCCCGAGCTGCAGGACCAGACCGGACAGTTGTATTACGATCCCGAGGAGATCTACTACTACGGCATCAGCCAGGGCCACATTCTCGGCGGGACCTACGTGGCGCTATCCCCCGAGCTGGAGCACATCGTGTTCAGCGTGGGGGCCTGCAGCTTCCCGTTCATGATGTTCCGCTCCGCCAACTTCGTGCAGTTCCTCGGTCTCATCGAGATCGCCCTGCCGGACCGGCTGGATCAGCAGAAGTTCGTGGCCCTGGCGCCCACGGTGTTCGAGCGGATCGATCCCATCACCTACGCCCCCTACGTGCTGCAGGACCCGCTGCCGGGCTCCCCGGATCGGACCCTGCTGATGCAGATCGGCATCGGCGATCCGCAGGTGCCCAACGTGGCCAGCCACGTCCACGCCCGCGCCCTGGGGCTCTCGCATCTGCAGCCGGCTCCCCGCGACATCCCGGGGCTGCCCCCGGTGGAGGGCACCGTCACCGAGTCGGCCCTGGTGGAGTTCGACTTCAACCTCTCGGGGGAGATCCCCGGGACCTACGCCATCCCCACCGAGAACACCGAAGGCAACCCGGTGCACGAGGGGGTGCGGCGCCTGGACGCCTCCATCGAGCAGATCGACGCCTTCCTGCGGCCGGGCGGCGTGATCACGAACACCTGCGACGGCCCCTGCGATCCCGAGTAGAGGGTACCCGTTCAGGGGAGATGTCCCATCCCCCCTGAACGGGTACCCCTCACCCCGAAAAAGCGCAGTTTTTCGGGGCTCACCCTCAATCATCGCGCTTCGCGTCGCTGCAGGGAAATGCGCCAATTCGCCGTTTCGCGCAACCTCGGTCCTACGGGACACCCGAACGGTTAGGGCTCGCGCAAGAATAAGCTCGACGCACCGAGGGCGCCGAGGCGCAAT
>CAYFWA010000524.1:0-5396 GCA_964346625.1 uncultured Myxococcales bacterium | reverse complement strand
TGCGGGACCGCTCGCCGCGGCGGGTCCTCCCTCCCCCGCCTCCCGACCCTGCGCGACGTCGAGTCGTTTCCAAACCGGGGCGACGGCAAGGAGGGGCGAGCGCTGCGAGACGTCAGGGAGCGTCGAGCGCTGCCCCTCGCCGGGGCGGCGGGGAGAGTCCGCGCCGGGGTGACGCGGAGAGTCCGCGCCGGGGTGACGCGGAGAGTCCGCGCCGGGGCGGCGGGGATGGTGCGCGCCGGGGTCGGCCGGGATTGCGCCGCGTGGGCCGGGTGCCCAAGTTCGTGATCGAGCGTCCCCAACTCCACCGCACCCGCTACGTGGTAAACCCCGGGGCCAGGTACGTCGCCCTTCCCGTGAAGGTCTACGATGTCCGTACGCGCCGGATCACCCGCCTCCCCTTTTTGAAAAAGCTCGCGCGACGCTGGTACTCTGCGCAGGTGATCCACTACGCTCCCTCTCGGGGTCAGGTGGGGCTCCTGATCCGAAAGAAGACGAGGACGCACTCCCCGCGCCCCCGCCCCCGCTGTCGCTGCACACCCGAGATGCTGCGCATCCCGAAGCTCCGGCGCTTCTGCGCGTCCTGTCGCAGTAGCGGCTTCACAGGTTATCGGGACCTCAGGCTCGAGACCCACTATGGCCACTTGGACCTGCGTACCCGCCGCCTCCGGTGGACGGTGAAGCTCGGCGGCAAGCACGTACGGGCCGCCGGGGTCGACCCGCGCGGCCGCAAGCTCATGACCTACACCATCCACGGGGGGAAGCGCGGAGGGGCCCACACCCAGAAGGTTCGATTCAAACGACTGGACCTGCGCACGCGGCGGTTCGATTGGCGCCATGTGGTCAAGCTGCCCCCCCGACGCACGCGCTCTGGGCGCCTGGGCTCGGCGCGGGTGCACGTCTCGCTCGACCTCACCCGGATCTTCGTCAACGAGTATGACGAGCGGAACCGCCGCCACCCCCAGGGCTACCTCCACTCGCCCCCCGCCCGGGGCGTGATCGTAGACGTGACGCGCTCGTCGCAGGTCACCTTCCACGCGCCGGTGACCGCGTACGGCCGCGTCTTCGACGCGCGCGGGCGCTACCTCTACCTCACCTCGTACCAGCGCGGTCGCATCTACCAGGTGGACACCCACACCGGACGCGTGCTGAACCAGGTCTCCCGCGGCTACGGCGCCTTTGCCCTCTTTTTCTCGCGAACCGAGCGCTACCTGTACTGCGTACATCACCGGGGCGTGGACGTCTTCGACCCCGCCACCCTGAAGCGCGTGGCGACCATCCCCCTCGACCGCCTTTTCCCCGGCCACCACCAGCTCTTGAGCGTCGTCACGGTACACGCCTTGCGCTCGGGCCACTTCCTGATGCCCATTTTAACGCGCGCCGGGCGATCGGGACGCTCGACCTCACGCTCGTTCGCCGGCTTCGTACACTTCCGAATCCTGGAGTAGGGAGGAGGTGGCTCGCAGCCGCGATCGCTCCTTGGGAGAGGGCTCGGTCGGCCTCTCAATCGGCCGGTCACGGGAATCAACGTGTTTGGGTGCAGCCGCAGGCTGCGCTATTGTCGGGACATGAAACGCCTGGGTCACCGCGGGAGCGGCGGGTGCGGTATCAACAGACTGCCCGATGGGGGCGATCAAAGCAGCCAGGGCGGCAGGAGCGGTTCGCGCGGTTCGCGCGGCTCGCGCGGCTCGCGCGGCTCGCGCGGCTCGCGCGGTTCGCGCGGTGGGTTCGCTGGGCGCGCCTGGCGCGGCCCGTGCGCGTACGTCGCGCTCTGCGCACTGATGGTGACCGGGTGCGCTGGCGAGCCGGGCTCGGACCCGGCGAGGCCGAGCATGTGGATGGACTTCACGCGCAGCGGCGGATTTTACGACGCGCCGTTCCCCAGCGCGGACCTGCAAGCCATGTACGTCGATGGAAGCGGTAGCGGTAGCGGTAGCGGTAGCGGTAGCGGTAGCGGGGACGGCGATGGGGAGGGGGACGGGGACGGGCACCTCGACCTGGCCGGCTTCCCGAACCGCGACGAAAACTACCTGTTTCGGCAGGTCATCGAGCTCGGGGAGCAGGACGTGGACGGCGCCGGGCTGAGCTCCGGTGTGTACTTTCGGCTCACCGGCGAAGCGGCGCTCGACCCGACCACCCTGCCCTCGCTGGAGCAGAGCGTGGAGGTCGGCGCCACCGTGTTTCTGATGGACGTCGAGCCCGGCTCGCCAGGTTATCTCACGCTCCGGCCCATCACGATCGACTTTCGCGCCGACGGAGGCGAGTTTGGGGCCGGCCGGCTGCTGACGATCCTGCCCCTGCAGGGAGCGCCGCTGCGCGCGCACACCCGGTACGCTGCCGTCGTAACGACGGGGGTGAGGGATCTGCAGGGTCGGGCGTTGCGCCCTGCCCCAGCCATGCAGAAGCTGCGCGACGGCTCGCGGCCAGACGGGCTGCCGCCGGCCGCCTTCGACGAGTACCGCGCCGCGCTCGTCGCGCTTGGCGAGGCAGGCGTGGACGCAGCCGCCGTGGCCGGGATGTCCGTGTTTCGCACGGCCGACCCGCTGGCCCAGACCCGCGCCGTGGCCGCCGACGTGCTGGCCCGGCCCCGGCCTGCGCCCAACGCGCCCCTGGAGCTGGTGGAGGTCTTCGACGAGTTCTGCACGTTTCACACCACCATCGACCTGCCGGTGTATCAGGACGGCGAGCCGCCTTACACCGCCGACGGCGGGCGCTGGGTGTTCGACGCCGACGGGGCGCCCGTGCTGCAGAGCCACCAGGAGGCCAACCTCTGGGTCACGCTCCCCCGACGCCCGGCCCCAGCCGCCGGCATGCCCGCGGCGGTGTTCATCCGCACGGGCGGCGGCGGCGAGCGGCCGCTCATCGATCGTGGCGCACGCGCCGAGCCCCACGGCGAGCCCATCGAGCCGGGCACCGGACCGGCTCTGCAGCTCGCCCGGGCCGGCTACGCCGGCGTGAGCGTGGACGGTCCCCACGGGGGGCTGCGCAACGCAAGCGGCGGCGACGAGTAGGTCCTGATGTTCAACCTCACCAACATGGTGGCCCTGCGCGACAACATCCGCCAGTCCGCCGTGGAGTTGGTGCTGCTCGCCCACGTCCTGGAGGCCGTCACCGTGGACGCCTCCGGCTGCCCGGAGGTGGAGGCGGCCGGCGAGGTGAGCTTCGACCTGGAGACCCTGGTGCTGATGGGGCACTCCATGGGCGCTACCATCGCCCCCCTCGTGCTGGCCCTGGAGCCGCGCTACCGGGCCGTGGTGCTCAGCGGCGCCGGCGCGAGCTGGATCGAGAACCTGATGTACAAGCAGAGCCCGCTGGTGGTGCGCGACGCGGCGGAGCTCATGCTCAACTACGAGCCGGGCGCCCTGCACCGCCACGACCCGGCCCTGTCCGTCATGCAGTGGGCCGCCGACTCGGCCGACCCCCTGAGCTACCTGCGCCACGTGATCCGCGAAACCGTAGGCCGCGAGCCGGTCCAGGTGCTCATGCTGCAGGGCATCGTGGACACCTACATCATGCCTCCCATCGCCAACGCCATGAGCCTGGGGCTCGGGCTGGACCTCGCCGGGGATTCGCTGGACGCGGGCCACCCCGACCTGGCCGACTTCGCCCCCCTGGCGCCGCAGCTCGGGCTGGTGGGCGCCGGGACCGTGGCGCTCCCGGTGGAGGGCAACCGCGCCGACGGCGCGGTCACCGCCGTGGTGGTGCAGCACCCCGAGGGCGGCATCGAGGACGGTCACGAGGTGGTCTTCCAGACCGACGCCCCCAAGGTCCAGTACCAGTGCTTTCTGAAGACCTTCCGCGAGACCGGCCTGGGCTACGTCCCCGCCGGCGCGGGGGATCCCCGCTGCGAATAATTCATCTCGGGGTGCTCCCGCTCGACGACCTCCCACGCACTCTACAATCTCTGGCGACCCCATGAGCCCCATGATGAAGCAAGCTCCTCCCCAGACCAATTGGACGTATGACGCGCTGAGGAGCCTGGTGGCCGACGAGCCCCTGCCCTGCATGCTGGTGGACCTCGACGCCTTCGAGCGCAACACGCGCCGTCTGTGCGCCGTGGCCCGCGGCGCGGGCAAGACCCTGCGGGTGGCCTCCAAGTCGGTCCGCGTGCCAGCGCTGCTGCGCCGCGCCATGGAGATCGGCGGCGACACCACCCGCGGCCTCATGTGCTTCGGCGCCCAGGAGGCCGGCTTGCTGGCTGACGAGGGCTTCGATGACCTGCTCATCGCCTACCCCACCGTGCAGCCCTCGGACCTCGAGCGGCTCTGGGACCTGCGCCAGCGCGCCGTGGACGTGACCCTGATGGTCGACTCCGACGAGCACGTCCGGCGGCTGCAGGCCTGGTGGTCGCGTCGCGTCGACCGCGCGTTGGGCGCGTCGGGCGCCGCGGGCGCCGCGGACGCTGCGAGCACCACGGGCGACGCGAGTGCCTCGGACGACGCGAGTGCCTCGGACGACGCGAGTGCCTCGGGCGACGCGAGTGCCTCGGGCGCCGTGCGCGCTAGGGCGCCTACCCTTCCGGTGTGCGTGGACCTGGACATGTCGTATCGCCCCCTGGGCCCGCTGGGCCCCCACCTCGGCGTGCAGCGCTCGGGCGTGCGGCACCCCGAGTCCCTCCGCGCCCTGCTCCGCCGGATCCGGGCCGCCTCGGGCCTCTCGCTGCGGGGCGTCATGGGCTACGAAGCCCAGATCGCCGGTCTCGGCGAGGCCAACCCCTACGCGCCCCTGCTCAATCCGGTCAAGGGGGCCATCAAGGCCCTGTCCGAACGCGACGTGGCCCGGCAGCGCCAGGCCCATCACCGTGTCCTCACCGAGGAGGGCTTGGCCGGCTGCCTGTTCAACGGCGGCGGCACCGGCTCCATCCGCACCACCACCCTCGAGCCGTGGATCACCGAGGTCACCGCCGGATCGGGCCTGCTGCAGTCGCACCTGTTCGACTACTACGCCGCCAACGAAAACGAGCCAGCCTGCTTCTTCGCCTTGCAGGTCACCCGCCGGCCCGAGCCCGACCTGGTCACCTGCCACAGCGGCGGCTTCATCGCCAGCGGCGAGGCCGGGTCCGACAAGGCCCCGGCGGTCTTCCTGCCCGCGGGCCTGGCACCCCTCGGCGCCGAGAGCTTCGGCGAGGTCCAGACCCCGCTCCGCGGGCCCGACGCCGTCCACCTCGCCCCGGGCGACCCGGTCTTCTGCCGCCCGGCCAAGGCCGGCGAGATCGCCGAGCGCTTCGACGCCTACCTCCTGGTCCGCGCCGGCCGCGTCGTCGACCGCGTCGAGACCTACCGCGGCCTCGGCCACTGCTTCTACTGAGCCCCGCGCGCCCCATCCCCTCGCTCGCCTCCCCCCCACATGCTGTTCCGGGGGACCGGGGACGGGGGACCGGGGGGGAGGCGAGCGAGGGG
>CAYFWA010000523.1:0-5403 GCA_964346625.1 uncultured Myxococcales bacterium | reverse complement strand
GGCGGGCAGCTCGCGCAACACCGCCGGCGCCTGCGCCGCGCCCTCCACGGCGTTGCCGACAAAGGCGTGCTGCGCAAAGGCGATGGCCAAAATACCGATCTGATGGGGCGTAAACCCGATATCCAGCGCGGAGGCGGCCGAGGCGGCCGCGATGTTGACCGGCAACCGCGCGCGCTCCTGCATGATCTCGGCCGTGTTTTGCAGCAACCTCCAAAACGGTCGATCCAGTCTCCTGCGCTCCTCCAGGTACCGGCGCAGCGCAGCCACCCGTTCGTCCTGGGGACGGGCAGGGATTCCAAAGCCGCGGAGTCGCCGCCCCTTTACGAACCACGCGTCGAGCAGCTCGCGAATCGCCTTCGTAGAGGGGTTGACTCCAACGACGTCAGCGATGTCCACCAGGTCCCGAGCCGCGCTGCCCAACGTCCAGGTCCCGATCCAGGCCTTCTCCTGGGCCACGAAGGCGGCTCCGATGGCGGCCATGACCCCGCCGTAGGAAGACAGCAACCGAATGAGCTTCATGGGGGGAATCCGCGGATCCGCAGCCGAATTGCAGATGGCCAGGGCGTCCAGCACCTTCTCGTCGCCGTCTTGCAAGACCGGACCGTCGAGGGCGAAGCTCCAAAGCTGCCAAAAAGACGTCTGCCCCAGGATTTCCCCAAACAACAGACGCCCCCGAAAGCGGTGCTCCTTCCAGGAGGCGTACGCCAGACGGGTGGGCAAAGCGGGCAGGTATTCCCGGCTCAAGCGAGATCCTCTTGGGGATTCGGCCGCCAATCCGTCAACGGCGCCTGCGGCGCCCGGCACTCCCGGTCCTTCGTCGTTGTTCTTGCGCGAGCTCTTACTCATCAACCGGGTCCCCCTCTACGAAAGGTGGCTGGTTCATGGCGTATTGGGCGAGCTGGCCCGGCTGGTGGGATTGCGCCTCCGCGGCGAGGGCGGGGGCCCGCGCACAAACTAGCGCGGTCTGTAGCTGCCACGACTGCGTGAGCTTGCAACGATGCAGCACGGCCAGGATCGCCAGCTCGAGGGAGGGGCCTCGCGCCAGCAGCGGCACCTCGAAACCAGCGGGCAAGGCGTGGGCCAAACCGGCCACGGCGGAGGTGGCGGCTTTAGTCCTGGCGCGCGCCGTGGCGGGCAGCTCGATCTGGCGAGCGTCGAGTGCTTCCCCACAATCGTTGAATCGTTCGAGCACCGGGAGCTGTTGCTCTACGAGGTGCCGCGCCTGCTCGATCAGTCCCATCAATCCCACCGCGAGCACTCCCGCCTCCGGCGCACCCGCCAGTCGGGCCAGCACCGCTGCGTGGGTCGGGGCCTGCGATACCGGCGCGGGTACCCATCGGATGAGGGCCAGCTCACAGGCTCGCCCTTCCGTCACGGTGGGCGGACAGCCGCGCAGCGCCAGGAGCAGCACCTCTCCGAACCCGTAGTGGGCCATCAAATCTTCCGATACATCGTAGCCATGCAGCCGCGGACGATCCCCCGGCGTGGTCACGTGTGCCCTAAGCTGCGTTGGCCAGGGAAGCTCTTCAAAGGGTCCCTTTGGTAGATCTCGCGACCGACTCATTCGTCCACAAACCCCGAAATAGAACGCGCACGGTCCGCCAGAGGGGGGGGGATGTCTGGATCCACTCTCACCTCGATCACGCAGGGCTCGCGGCGACGCAGCGCCTCTCCGATCAAGGGTTGGAGCTCTCCCGGGCCATCCACCAGTGCCGTCCATAGCCCCATCGCCTCGGCAATGGCGGCCACACGCAGCTCGCGATCGTAGCGCACGCACTGCATTGGGCGGCCGTCCCCGACGAGCTGGGTGCCGTGCCAGATGATGCCGTGCATCTGGTTGTTTTCCACGATCCAGAGCACGGGGATACCGTACTGTGCGGCTGTGAGCAGCTCCATGCCGTTCATACTGAAACAGGCGTCTCCGACGATGGCCACCACGGGGCGCTCGGGCACCGCCAGCGCCGCGCCGATGGGCGCCGCGGTCCCATGCCCCATGGACCCGAAGCCCAGGTTGATGGCAAAGCGCTGATGCTCGGTGATGGCCAACTCCTGCAGGTTGAAAAGCATGTGCGCGCCAATGTCGCTGAAGACCACCGCGTCATCCGGCAGCACATCGCACAGATCCCGCCGCCAGCGCTGGGGGGTCACCGGATGCTGATCTGACAAACTCAGGGGCGACGGCTCGCGACCGAGCCGCTCTCCCTGAGCCCCCCCGCCCGGGTCCCAGGTGGACTGCGGTGTCTCGCCATCCCGGATGAGGCGGTGCAGATGATAGATGAGTTCCACCAAGACCGTCTGGGCGTCCCCCACCAGCGCGAGGTCTACCGGATAGTTGCGGCCGATTCGATCCGGCTCGATGTCGAGCTGGACGAGGCTTCGCGAAGGCAGGAGCCCCGAATTCCAATTGAGCGTCGTCGTCTCGTTGAGCGAAGCCCCTGCGGTGAGCAACACATCCACTTCGTTGCCGAAAACAACGCGCCTCGCCTCGTCGTGCCCGGCAAAGCCGCACACCCCCAGCGACAGCGGGTGGTCATCTGGAAAAACCCCCTTCCCTCGCGGCGAGGTTGTCACCCGCGCCGGGAGCAGCTCCGCCAGGGTCTTGAGATGCTCCTCTGCGTCCGCAGTGGCGACCCCGGCCCCGGCTAGCAGCACGGGCCGTCGGGCGGTGAGCAGCGTTTGCGCGGCGCGCTGGACGGACTGTCGATCGAAGCGCGTGTCGCGGGAACGGTAGGTCTCCGGATCGAACCACTGCTCGGTGATCGTCTGGTTCCATAGATCCACCGGCACATTGAGGTGCACGGGACCCGGCCGCCCGGTGAGCGCCCGCCTCAGCGCTCGGCGCAGGTGGTGAGGCAGCACCTCCGCCGCGGTCACCATGGTGGAGTACTTGGTCACCGGTTGAAACATCTGCACGATGTCGATGTCTTCCCGGGGGGTCTCTTGAGCGGCTCCCTTGCCCAGCACCGTGGAGGCCGCTTGGCCGGTAATCACCAGCAGAGGGACTCCATCGGCGAACGATACGGCGACACCCGTCAACAGGTTGGTGGAGCCCGGGCCCGAGGTGCCGGCGCACACCGCGAGGCGTCGACCCACGCGGGCGTACCCGTCGGCCATGAAGGCCGCCCCCTGTTCGTGGCGCGCGACCACCAAGCGCAACTCCGGATCGCGCTCCACTGCGTCGAAAAATGGGTGCAATAGCCCCCCAGGAACCCCGAATATCACGCGGGTCCCCTCGGCCCTGAGGTAGGCCAGAAGCACGTCTACTGCCCGCGTTTTCATGGATTTCTCAGAAAGGGCCCTTTTTTGTCATTGGCCAAGCGGATGGTCACCACTCGGCTAACGATGTTATCTAGCGATTCTGCCGTCTTTCCTGAATTGTCCTCGGCCGTGTTGGTTGGGAGACAGGTAGGGAAATGAGCCCAGAAGGTCGTCCCCATGCTCCGTCGTGACATCACCTCGAGCCTTCCCCCGATCTGATCCAGCAACCGCACCACGATGGGGAGTCCCAGCCCGTAGCTGCCATCGCGCTTCTCGCCGTGTACCGTCTCTCCCGGACGAAAGACCATCTCCAACGCGTCGGGGCCGATTCCCGGACCCGTGTCCGAGACCTTGATGGTCAAGGTGGCCGGAGAGCCTGCGAGCTCCACCACGATGCTCCCGGTCTCGGTATAGCGCGCGGCGTTGGTGAGCAGGTTGTCCACCACGCGGTCGAACAGCAGCTGGTCGGTCTCGATGCGCTCCGGGGCCTCGCGGCAGGCAAACACGCTGACCCGGATGTCTTTTCCCAGCACCTGCGCCTGCAATCTCCGACGGAGGCGCTCCACCAGGGGGGGGATGTCCAGCTCGACCGTCTTGAGCGCGACCAACTCCTGCGGGCCGCTGTAGGCCGTCTGCATGAATTCCTGCAGCAGACGCGACATGCGGTTGGCCGCGGATTCGAGATCCCGCAGCACCTCTTCGCCCTCGGGCTTCTCGGGATCGAGACATTGACGCAGCATCCATCGGGCATTCTGAAACAGAATCAACGGGCTCCGGAGATCGTGCGAGTAGTTGCGCGCCTTGATGTCCCGCTCGCGAATCAGCTCCTGCAGTCGCTCAATGGCCTGCTCCATCTGATTTCGCCGCTCGGTGAGCTGCTCCTCCAGCAGACGATTCCAATGGCGATGGCGTTGATTCAGCGCGGTAATCTCCTGCACGGCCTCGGCGTAGTCGCGGGCTAACTGGCGCAGGGATTCATTGCTCTCTTCGCCGTAGTCCACGTTGCGCCGGTACACCCGGCGGGTCTCAAAAAGGTGCCCTAGGGTCGCCCCGAGCAACGGGAGAAGCACGATGGCCGCCCCGACGGAAAGCCCGGCCAGGCCCGCACCCACCGCCATGGCGAGGCCGCACGCGGCACCGATCATCGCCGGAATCCACCGGGGCTGCTGATACCAGCGGATGTGGTACTCGCAATGCGGGTCCCCCTTGGCGACGCAGGCGCTCTCCTCCACGCGGGCCTGCGGAAGAGCCCACAAGGTGGCGAACGCCTCGATCTGGGCTTGGCGCGAAATACACATGAGCCGGCTCTCCGGCCGGCTCGTCCGGTAGATCGTGTGGATGTGATCCCGCTGCACCTCGACGAGCTCGTAGCGGCTGATGCGAGAGACCAGGTGCATGGTGCGCACGGCGTAAGAGAGGGTCCGGCTCACCGATGACGCCCGGACCAGGAAGCGCAGCGGCCCATAGCCGTCGGCCAACCGGTACTGACAAGCGATGCGGAACTCCTCCTCGTCGCGCATCAAAGCCCGTCCACCCTTAAGGATGCGCTCGAACTGCTCGTGCGACATCCAGTAGCGTCCACCCTTGAAGTCTTTCGGTCGCATCCCCACGGACCGCGCCAACCGCTGGACCGCGGTGCTACCGTAGGAGTCGTGGACATAGTGCAGCAGCGGACTCAGCAATCGGGCGCTGAGCTCTTCGTCCGGCTCTTGTCTTGTGGGCGCGGTCGAATCAGAGCCCGGAGGGTCCTCCCCCGATGGGGCGGCGCTGTCTCCAACGGTCTGGCGCGCAGACAGCGGAATCACGTCTGCCTGCTGGTCCTCTGCGCGCGCCGGTTGCGAGACACTCGACGAGCCGGACTGGCGCGCTTCCGCCGAGTGTTTTCGTTTCTCGCACACTTCCACCTGGGTATTTTAACAAATTACTTATCATTAGTCGGTAAGGGATATTACCATTTTGAACAAATACCGAAATCCGTCTTCCCAAACAGCTAACAGCACTCCGAGATCAACTCGGTGTGCAACAAATTTTATACCATCTTGCGCATGATCTGATCTGATCGAATTGATAAGAGACTAAGCCGTTTATCCTCGAATCCCCTCCCCGTATCTGGGATCTTGATGCACACCCCCTCCGCGGAGCCCC
>CAYFWA010000522.1:0-5444 GCA_964346625.1 uncultured Myxococcales bacterium | reverse complement strand
GGACCCGCGCGGCGGCTCGCCGCGCGGCGAGCCGCCGCGCGGCGGTCTCCGCCAAGCTGCGCGTGCTTCGGATCCGCTTCAAGGGCAACCGCCGGGTGGAGAGCGAGACCATCTTGCGGGAGCTGCGCACCGAGGTGGACGACGTCTTCGATCCCATCCGCCTGCGCGAGGACGTGCGGCGTATCTGGCGCATGGGCAAGTTCGACGACGTGAAGGTGGACTTGAGCCAGCTCGACAACGGCGTGATCCTGACCTTCGCCGTCGAGGAGAAGCCCTCCATCCGCAAGATCATCGTGTTGGGCAACGAAGAGGTCGACATCGACAAGATCAACGAGGTGCTGGATCTCAAGAAGAACCAGATCCTCAGCCGGACCCAGGTCAAGCAGAACGCCGAGAAGATCCGCGAGCAGTACCTCGACAAAGGCTACTACCTGGCGGAGGTGGGCTTCGAGGTCAAGCACCTGCCCAAGGCGCGGGTGGACGTCTACTTCAAGGTCACCGAGGGCAAGAAGGTGGAGGTGCGGGAGGTGCGCTTCGTGGGCACCAAGGCGGTGGACGGCGAGGAGCTCGCCTCGGTGCTCCGCACCCAGTCGGCGGGCTATTTCTCCTTTCTCACCTCCAGCGGGACCTACAAAGACGACGTCTTCCAGCGCGACCAGATGCTGATCCGCGCCTTTTACTACGATCGGGGCTACATCAACGTCTCGCTGTCGCGTCCCCACGTGGTGCTGAGCCCGGATCGCCGGTACATGTACATCACGATCAACGTCAAGGAGGGCAAGCAGTATCGCATCGGCAAGATCGCGTTCAAGGGCGACCTGCTGGGCGAAAAGGAGCTCGAGAAGCGCGCGGCCCGTGGAGACCCCAAAGCGCGGCAGGAGCTGGAGCAGCGGTATCGGGACGCCCTCAAGACCAAGCCCGGGGAGATCTTCAGCCGCTCCAAGCTCGGTGAGGACATCGTACGGCTCACGGGGCTCTACAAGAACAAGGGGTACGCCTTCGCCAACGTCACGCCGCTGACCAACATCGACATGGACAAGCGCGTGGTGCACCTCACCTTCGAGCTCCAGAAGGGCAAGCGGGTCACGGTGGAGCGCATCAACATCGCGGGCAACACCAAGACCCGGGACAAGGTCATCCGCCGGGAGATGGTGATCCACGAGGGGGACAAGTACAGCGCCCGGCGGATCGCCATCTCCAAGCGCCGCATCACGGCCCTGGGCTACTTCAAGAACGTCACGGTGAACACCAAGCAGGGCAGCGCCGACGACCGCCTGGTGATCAACGTGCGGGTCACCGAGCGGCCCACCGGCACCTTCCAGATTGGCGCCGGCTTCTCCTCGGTGGAGAACTTCATCGCCCAGGCCCAGATCTCGCAGAACAACCTGTTCGGTCGCGGGCAGTCCCTCACCCTGCAAGCCCAGCTCTCCGGGCTGCGGCAGCTTTTCATGCTGCGGTTCACCGAGCCCTACTTTCTGGACTCCCGGTGGACCTTCGCCTTCTCGCTGTTCAACTCGCTGATCAACTACGAGAGCTTCAACCGGCAGGCCTACGGTGGCAGCTTGACCTGGGGGTACCCCATCACCCATGCCCTGCGGGTGTTTCTCACCTACAAGGCCGAGAAGGTGTCGGTGGACACCTCCGCCTCAAACGTGCTGTTGGCCTCGGCCTCGCGGCTCACCATCCCGTCCACGGCGCAGATCGCCAACCTGTTCAACGATGGCGTCACCTCCAGCGTGCGGGCCACCGTGAGCTACGACACCCGCAACAACCGCCTCTTTCCCTCCGATGGGATGTTCCACAGCTTCTCGGCCGAGTTCGCCCTGCCGTGGCTGGGCAGCCAGAACGTGTTCAACCGCTACACCCTTTTCACCCGTTGGTACTTCCCCCTGTTTTGGGGGATCGTGTTCAAGGTCAACGCCGAGGCCGGTATGGTGGTTTCGGAGCGCAAGTCCGGGGTGCCCATCTTCGAGCGCTTCTTCGTGGGCGGGATCAACAGCGTGCGGGGCTTTCGGCCGCGCACCCTGGGCCCCCGACGCAAGGTGCCCATCTCCCCGGATCCCAACGCCGCGCTGTTCGACTTCCCCACGGGAGGCAACAAGGAGCTGATCTTCAACGTGGAGCTCGAGTTCCCGATCTTCGAGAAGGTGGGGATCAAGGGCGTGATCTTTTTCGACGCGGGCAACGCCTTCGACGACGATCAGACCTTCACCCTGCGGTCCGACCTCTGGGGCGGCGATCCGGCCAGGCGGGCGATGCTGCGGACCTCCTGGGGCTTCGGGTTCCGCTGGTTCAGCCCCATCGGGCCCCTGCGCTTCGAATGGGGACTGCCGCTGGTGCGGCAGCCCGGGGAAGAGAGCATCGTCTTCGAGTTTACCATCGGCAACTTTTTCTAGCGGCGCTCGTGGGTCCGAGGATGGGGCCCGATTGGAGACACTGACAGATGCGACTCGCCATGGTGGCAATCGCCCTGCTGGTCACGGCCTGCCCGCCCCCACCCCAGACCCGGGTGGGGCTGGTGGACGGCGCCCGGTTGGTGAGGGTGACCAAACAGGGCAAGCAGATCCGCAAGCAGGTGGAGCAAGAGGGGGCGCGGCTCACGCGGGAGTTGGAGACCCGTCAGCAGCGATCCCAGGCGCTGATGGCGGAGCTCGAGAAGCTCAAAAAGAAGCTCGACGCCGATGATCCGAAGCTGCGGCAGCGACAGCAGGCCCTGCACAAGGCGGAGCAAGCGTTGCGGGTGCTGCACCGCAAGTACAGAAAACAGCTCAATAAGTACGGGGAGCGTCTGCTGGACGAGTTCAAAAAGCAGGTGCGGAAGATGGTGATGCGGATCCGCGCGCACAAGGGCCTGGATCTGGTGATCATGACCAGCCGGGGCGAGGAGCAGGGGCTGTGGGTCTGGCCCGCCGAGGACATCACGGATGACGTGGTGGAGCTCATGGAGCGTGAACAATAGCACCGGCCCGGGCGTCAGTACCCGGCAGGACCCGGATGGCACGGCGCAGCGGCGGCGGCCCGCCCGCCTCCGCCCCCGCGCCCGCGGTGGCCCCCGCGCTTGACGGAGCGATGGCAACTATTTAGGGTCGGCACGCCATCGACGATTCAGGGAGTCGACAACATGCAGAAACTGCTCGTTACTTGCTTGACGCTCGCGTTTTTCGCGGCCCCCTCCGTGGCTTCGGCCAAGGTGGGGGTCGTTTCTTTCGAGGAGGTACTGGCCAAGACCCGACAGGGCAAGAAGATCTCCAAGACCATCACCGCCTACTTCAAGCGCAAGCAGGCCTCCATCAACCGCAAGAAGAAGGCGCTGCAGAAGGAAGAGAAAAACATCGTCAAGGCCTTCAAGCAGCTCGAGGCCTCCAAGACCATCTTGCGGGACTCGGTGTACAAGGCTCGCAAGACCAAGCTCGAGGCGCGCTATCGCAAGCTGATGCTGCGGGGGCAACGGCTGATGCGGAAGGTCAACGAGGACAACTCCACGCTGCAGAAGCGCCGCTACAAGCTGCTGCAGCCCCTGCGCCAGATCTTTTTGGGCACGGTGAAGGCCATCGCCAAGGCCAAGGGCTTGACCGTGGTGATCGAGCGCAGCGCGGTTTACTACCACAAAAATGCGGTGGATGTGACGGCCGCCGTGATCTCCCGAATCGACGCCTCCACGAAGAACTGAGCCGCGGACCGCGGCTCCCCGGCTCGGCCCGTCGCGGCCAACTAGGGTCCCTGCTCTCCCCGCAGCTCCGGCTGGGGCGTACTGCAGATGATGAGCTACCGCGCCCTCTTTGCGCTGCTCGCGCTCCACCTCATGGGTTGTGACGGGTGTCGCTGCGCGGGCGAGCCGGATCGCGCCCCGTCGGCCACGCCGGCGCCGGCGGCGCCGGCGCGGGACGCGATCCCCATCCCGGTGGAGGTGGATCGGCCGGACGCGGGGGGACGCCTGCCGGTGGTGTGGGAGCGGGAGCCGAACAACTGGCCGGAGTTCGCCCAGACCATCATCCCGGCCACCGCCGTGCGGGGTCACGTGGGTCCCCCCATCACCAAGAAGATGGGGGACCGGGACGTGTACTGCTTCAACGTGCCCGGTCCCGGCCGACGCGTGCTGCGGGTGGAGCTGCGGGGGGTGCCGCGCCTGGTGCTCGGCCTGGAGGTGCGGACTCGGCGCTGGGGGACGGTGTACACCGGGCGGTCGGTGCGTCCCGGCAAGGGCCTGGTGGTGCCGAACCTGTCGCTCGAGGCGGGGGACTACTGCTTCATGGTGCGCGAGGCGCGGGGCGGGCCTCCCTACCGGTTCAATCGCAAGAAGCCCTACGAGCTCTCTTTTTCCCTGCGGGCGGAGGCCGCGGCCGAGGAGCGGGAGCCCAACAACAAGTTCTACTCCGCCAACCCGCTGCCCGTCGACCGGGAGCTGCGGGGCCTGCTCGGACGCCGCCGCGACGAGGATTGGTACCGGGTGTCGCTCACGGGGCTGCCGGCCGGCACGCTGCTGTCGGTGACCTACCGCGGGGTGGCGGGGGTCACCGCCGAGGTCACGGTCTACGACTACGCCCGACGCGAGATCGCCTCGCGGCGGGGCACCCGCGGCGAGGCGGTGCGACTGCGGGACCTGCGCGTTCAGCTTCACACGGGTCTGGTCTATGTCCGCGTGGCCAGCGGGCGGCGGTTCGATCCCGACCGGCGCTACCGGCTGAAGGTCTCGGCCACCACCGCCCGGGACAACCGGGAGGTGGAGCCCAACGACAGCCCTCGGCGTGCGGTGAAGCTGTCCCGCTCCCGGGGGGAGGTCCGCGGTACCATCGAGGTCGCCAAGGACCAGGACTGGTATCTGCTGCCCCTGGCGAGCCGGTCCAATCTTCGGCTGCAGGTCAAGCCCCCCGCGGGGCTCGACGTGGCGGTGCGGGTGACCGACCTGCGCGGGCGTCGCCTCGCGCACGCCGACGAGGGTCGGACCGGGGAGCCGGAGCTGCTCGCCAATGTTCGGGCCTCCGCGGGCGTGCGGATTCGCGTGCGGGGGGCCCGGCGGACCTTCGACCCCAAGGGGAGCTACCGGCTGCTGTGGGTAGCGACCCCCGCGGATCGGGGCGACGAGCGAGAGCCCAACGACAAGCAGCGGCTGGCCAACCGGCTCGCCCCGGGGGTCTCGGCGCAGGGCTACATCCACCCCGACGGCGACGAGGACTGGTACCGCTTCCGGCTCACGGGCCCGCTGGGCAGCACGCGCCGGATCCGCCTGTCGGTGCAGGGCATTCCCGGCGTCCGGCTTCAGCTCACCCTGCTCGATGGGCAGAACAACGTGCTGACCACCAGCCGCCGACCCACCAGCGAGGGATCCCGGATCATCTCCACCACCGTGCACTGCGCCAAGCACTACTACGTCCGCGTCCGCGACGAGCAAGGCCGTCGCAGCAACCCCATCGACAACTACGAGCTTTTGTTGGCGGTGCTGAGGC
>CAYFWA010000521.1:1876-5458 GCA_964346625.1 uncultured Myxococcales bacterium | reverse complement strand
CGAGAAGGAAGGATATCGAGAATGCTACGACGCCGAGGGAGGAGCGGGGACGCAACTCATTCCCTCGTGCGCTCACGCGGGCGGGGCGTCATTCAGGGTTCTCTTCAGGGTCCTTTTCAGGATTCTCACCCTCGGAGGGCGCACCGTCGGCCGGCTCCAGGGCGTCTTTCAGGGCGCGCACGAAGGCGGGCGCGGCCTGGGCCGGGGGTGAGATGGTCTGGAAGATGCCCTGCTTTTCGTAGCGGGCGGCGGTCCGCGCGTCGTCGGCGGTGGCGATGAACCGGGCCTCGGGGTTGTTCTGGCGGATCTCGGCGGCCAGCTCCTCGTTGGTGATGCCCCGCAGGAAGGTGTTGCTGATGGTGGACAGCACCACCTTGGCGTGGTCGATGCCGTGGTGGCGGAGGGTCTCCAGGTTGCTGATGTCGCCGTAGCTGACTTCGAAGCCGTGGGCCCGGATGGCAAAGTGGTTCTCCAGGTTGTAGTCGATCACCAGGATCCGCGACAGCAGATCGGGGTCGGTCCGCTTGAGTTCCTCGGCCATGGCCTCGGCGTTGAGGAAAAAGCCCAGCATCACCACGTCCGCGCCGTGCTCCTGGCCCGGGGCCGCGTCGGGCACCCCGTCGCCGTCCTCGTCGGTGGCGGTGTCGGGCGCGAGGCGCAAAAGCCGCTGCAGGGCCAGGGCGATGCGGTAGTTGTGCTTGATGGAAAAGCCCGTGATCACCACCGAGATCATCAGCCCGTAGGCGATGATCATGCCCTGCTCCACCGACAGGGCCTTGCTGGCGAGGCCGATGGGCACCAGCAGCAGGGTGAACTCGCTGATCTGCGCCAGGTTGATGGGTACGGTGAGGGACACCACCGGCCCGAGGCGGGCGGCCAGCAAGGTGGGGGTGTAGAGCAGGATCCGCGCCGCGATGGCGATGCCCGCCAGGGCGAGGGCCTGCAGCAGCACCGGCACCGTGGGGGGCGGAAGGGACATGCCCAGGGCGACGAAGAACAGGGCCATGAAGAAGTCCCGCAGGGGAGACACCTTCGAGAGGATCTCCACGTGATGGGGCAGGGCCCCGATGGTGACGCCGGCGATGAGGGCGCCCATCTCCGCGGAGAGGCCCACGTAGGCCATGGCCTCGGCGCTGAGGAAGCACCAGCCCAGCGCCACGAAGGCCATCAGATCCGGCGCCTTGGCGAAGGAGGCCATGATCCGCGCAAGCACGTACCGGGCAAAGAGCACCAGGGCGGCGGCCACGCCCACCCCGCCCACCAGCATCACCACCATGGACTGGCCGCCGGCGCCGCTCTGGGAGGCGACGTAGGACAGGGCCAGCACCGCCCAGATGTCCTCGGCGATGAGGGTGAGCACGGTGACCCGGCCGGCCTTCGAAGAGAGGTCGAACTGCTCGCCCAGCAGCTTCACCACCACCGCCGTGCTGCCCAGGGCGCAGGCCACGGCGAAGTAGATGAAGCTCTGGCTGTCGGTGCCCAGCCCGGGCACGGACACGCCCACGGCGCTGGCGGCGTACTGGAGGCCGAGCACGGCGGCGATGGCGATGGGCGCCTGCAGCAGCACGGCCACGGCGGCGCGCGGACCCAAACGCAGGATCCCTCGCAGATCCATCTCCAGCCCGATGATGAACAGCAGGAACACCAACCCCAGGTGCGAGATGTGGTCCATGGTGTCCATGGACGGCGCGAGCAGGGAGCCGGCGAAGGAGCCGAGCAGCAGACCGGAGACGATGTAGGCCAGCAGCGCCGGCAGCTTCAGGCGGTTGAACAGCACCATCAGCACGCAGCCGGCCACGATGGCCATGGCGATGGCGCTGACCAGCCCAACTCCCTGCCCGGACCCTCCGCCGCCGGATGCCCAGGCCACGCTCGGGGCGAGCAGGAGCAGGAGAGCTACAGTGAAAGCCGCGACTCGATTCATGCTGGCCTATCCTGTTGTCCGTGCTTCGGGTCCGAAAAAGAACAAGCTCGAAGGACCGAGGGCGACGCAGGCACAACACACGGATCAGCGGCCGAATCCCGAAGCTGTTCCTTCGCGAGCTCTCAGTGCCTATGTATGCCAGTTTATGCCAGGATCGAGGGGGCTCCGGCTACCAAAACGAGCAGAAAACGTGCCTGGCAAGGCGCGACAAGATTTCTGTCGAAGGCGTACTTGCGGTACGTTGAGACAGAAATCGCCGGAGCAACGCAGCCAGGCCGGGATTTCGGCCGTTCGCAGCAGACAGAAGGGCGAAACCCGAGTCAGAAGCCTTGCAAGAATACATGCGCGGGACAGCGCCGGATTCCATCTTTGTCGACGAGGTCCGGGCCGGGCTCCAGGGAGAGCTGGACACAGTCCACCGCGTCGAATCGCTCCAACAGGTAGCGCAGGCCGGGGTGGGGGCGTTCCGCGCGCGTCTTGCATTCGATGAAGCGCAGCGGGTGACCATCCTCGGTCACCACGAAGTCCACCTCCCGGCCGTCGACGTCGCGGAAGTACCTCAGCTCCACGTTTCGGCCCTGGTGGTCCTGCTGGTAGCAGCACCACGTGAGAAGATGGCAGGCGACCAGGTTCTCGAAGCGCGCGCCGGGGTCCTTTATCAGGGTCCAGTCGAAGTGGTAGTGCTTCGCGGCCTTTTTGATGGCTCGAATGTGCGGTGCGCCGAAGGGATGGATCCGGAAGTGCAGGTACAGATTCTCGAGCATGGCGAGCCACCGGCTCGCGGACTGGTGGGAGACGTGGAGATCCTCACGTAACGCGTTGATGGACAGCGGAGAGCCGACCAGATCGGGGAGTCGCAGGGCCAGGGTCTCGATCTTGTCGAGCTCCTGCACGTTCTCCAGGTCTCGCAGGTCATCGCGCACCAGCCGGGTACGATACTCCCGGCTCCAGCGGCGCGTCTGCCGTATTGACGCCAGGCGAAACGGCTCGGGGAAGCCTCCGTGGGCCATCAGGTGCTCCACTGCCGATTGGCCGGACGCCCCGATCTCGCCGAGGGTCAGGGGGAGCAGTCGATAGAAGTGATACCGGCCCTGGAGAGAATCGCCCCCCCGCCGGTAGTGGTCCAGCCGCGCGCTGCCGGTCACCAGGATCTGTAGCTCGCGTCCCCGCTTGTCGTAGAGGCCCTTGATCACCTGCCTCCACCGCGAATGCTTGTGGACCTCATCGAGCACCAGGAGCCCCGGCCCGGCGGGAAAGGTCTCGTTGAGCACGTGCTCCCGGTCTGCGGGAGCGTCCCAGTTCAGGTAGCGCGCCTCCGGATTGAGGCCTGCCCCCACCAGGAGCCGCTTGGCGAGGGTGGTCTTTCCAACCTGCCTGGGCCCGCTGATGAAGACCATTTTTCGTTCGAGATCCTCGACCACCGCCTCTTCGATGTAGCGTCGGATGTAAGCGGGTGAATTGGGGTCCATCAAAAAAAACTCGCGAGTGATTTGCGATGGGCATTAATTTACTAGCGGACATTCGGGTGGTCAAGTCCCAGCTCGGCGGACCCACTCCCGCCGTGGCGGTGGCGATGCGGGCGGCCGGGCTGACGCGGTCCCCTCTACTGGCTACTGGCTACTGGCTACTGGCTACTGGCTACTGGCTACTGGCTACTG
>CAYFWA010000521.1:0-1776 GCA_964346625.1 uncultured Myxococcales bacterium | reverse complement strand
TGGCTACTGGCTACTGGCTACTGGCTACTGGCTACTGGCTACTGGCTACTGGCTACTGGCTATTGGCTACTGGCTCTGGGCAGCCGCCGAGTAGCGAGCAGTTGTTCGTGTTCGACACCAGCAGGTGCGGCGCGGGCAGGCCGCCGGTGGGTGAGCCCCGGCCGCGGTCGAAGACCGTTCCGAGGTCGATGCGCGCGTAGGAGCACAGGTCCATGGAGTAGCCCCGCGCCTCGGCCTTTACGCACTGCGCTGCGCCGGCGCCCTTGCCGGCGGTCATGGCGGCGTGGCTCTCCGGGACGCCGTAGACCAAGCTTTCGAACCCCTCGAAGATCTCGGCCGGGACGATGATGGCGATCCACGCGACGAAGGCGCCCTCCTCGGCGCGCCGGTGCAGGTCTCCATAGGACGCGGCCATCATCTGCGACAGGCGGCGGCCCGCGTCCGTCTTCTGGAAGGCGCCCGGGCGTGGGGTCGGGGTCGGGGTCACGATGCGTCCTCCAACATCTCGGCGAAGGCCTCGATCTGCTGCTCCACCGGGCGATACGCGCCGGCCAGCGCGAGGTCTTTCAGCTCCCGAAAGCGGGCCGCGCCGGCGGTCACGGCGCGCTCGGCCTCCAGGGCCAGACGCCGCATCTCGCGATACAGCGCCACGCTTTCGCGGAAGCGGCGCGCATCGAAGCCGCGCCCGCCCCAGGGCGTGAAACAGCTCAACCGGAGGGTAGAGCGGAAAGCACCCGAGCACGGGCCGATGGCCAGATGGCCCGTTGGCAGGTTCCTCGGACTGCCCGCGGGGGTTGGCCTCGGCCAGGATCTCACTCAAGCTGGTCATCACGTCTCCGTACCGGCGCGTCCGACAATACACCAGCACCACGGGGGGCGCCGAGGCGCGATTTCATCAAGGAGCAAAGGTTCTTTACCCGCACCGACCGAAGATTGGGGCGCGGGAGGGCTGGCAGTCGGTCAAACCGTTGATTGCGGGAGATCAAATGGAACCTGCGGAGCCGGACCCGAGAGGCTTCGGCTCCGCACGACACGAAGATGATTCCAAAGCGTCTCATCACCCATCCAGGTCGTCTGCCCGCTATTTCACGATGGTGACCCTGGCGTTCCTGGTGCCCGACGGGATCACCTCGCCCACGTGGCGGACGGCGAAGGGATGGGATCCGGATTTCGTCCCCCCGGTGGGGCCGGCTGGGACGAGGGGGCCCCAGTGTCCCTCGAGCCAGATCGCGCAGGACCGGGCGCCCTTGGGGCACTTGGATCGCAAGCGATCCAGGAGGCTGATGCCGAGGGCGGTGTCCTCGAGCGCGAGGGACAGCTTGTCGCCGCCGGCGCCCGCGGTGGAGGTGCCCACGAAGGCTTCGGTGTAGCCGAGGGCGAAGCCGTCCTTGGATCGGACCACCACCGGGACCTTGAAACGGGTGCGGCGGTCCCCTTGGCGAGCGTTCTTCTCGAGCCAGGCCTTCAGCGCGGACGCCGGGGTGAGGGCGTGACCGGCAGAACGAGAGTCGGAGTCGGAGTCGGAGGCGGTTTTCCGGGGCGCAGGGGACGCCAGGGGCGATTCCCTCGGTTGGGAGCTTGCCTTGGATCGCGAAGCCGACCGGGGCTCTTTTCGTTTTGCCGCCTCGTTGCAGCCGCCGGTCAGCAGCAGCACCAGCGCCACGAGCGTCGAGGTTTTCATGTCTGGCTTCCTCCGTACAGCATAGCGTACAGCACAGCGTACAGCACAGCGTACAGCACGGCGTACAGCACAGCGTACAGCACAGCGTACAGCAC
>CAYFWA010000520.1:0-5461 GCA_964346625.1 uncultured Myxococcales bacterium | reverse complement strand
CTTGAGGGATATTGTGCCCTGGCGTCGGCGTTTGGCTCTCGGCGAGGCGCGCGGGCCGTCGCGAGGGGCGGGGGCCCCGCGGGGCGCCGGCGGGGCGCCGGGCGGCCGGCGGGGCGCCGGGCGGAGGCCACAGCGCAAATGGCTCTTTCCCGTCGCCGCTTGACCCCCTGTGCGCGGTGACCTACGCTTTCGCAGGCTCGCGACGCCGGCCTCCCGTGGGAGGGCCAACGCGGGCCGGACGACGCGTGCTCGATGAGCCGCTCGAAGGATTGCCTCAAGCTCAGCGCAAGGAGCGGCGATGGCCCACCGTATCGAAGTAGCCAAACGTGCGACCTTGACCGATCCGGCCGGAGATCGGCTCGCCCGCAGGATCCGGCAGGACCTGGGAATCGACGTGGAGCGGGTCACCGTGGTGCGGGTGTTCACCTTGGACGATGCGGACGGGGGAGACGACGCCGATCAAACCGCCGCCGGCACGGGGGGGGCGACCCTCGACCCGGAGACGCTGCAGACGCTGGCCGACGGGGTGTTTTCCGACCCGGTGTTGGAGCAGGGGTTCGTGGACCGACCGGCGCCCATCCTGGGGGACCGGACCTTCGACTGGGTGGTGGAGGTGGGGTTTCGGCCTGGGGTGACCGACAACGAGGGGCGCACGGCGCGGGAGGCCGTGGCCCTGCGGCTGGGGCTCGAGACCCACCGGGCCCCGGCGGTGTACACGGCGCGGCAGGTGCGGTTGGCCTCCCGGGGAGGCGGTGACGGCCAAGAAGGGGGGCGAGGGCTCACCGCCGAGCAGGTGGAGCAGATCGCCTCGGGCCTGCTGGCCAACGCCCTGATCCATCGGGTGACGGTGCGATCTCGCGAGGCGTTCGAGCGCGACGGCGGGCTGCCGGCGCAGGTGCCGCGGGTGGTGGCCGAGGAGGCTGCGGCCGCCGCGGCCCGGGTGGAGACGGTGGAGCTGTCCGGAGACGACCCGGCGCTGGCGCAGCTTTCCCGGGAGCGCACCCTGGCCCTGTCGGTGCCGGAGCTGCGCACCATCCGGACCCACTATCAGGCCACGGACGTGCAGGCCGCCCGCCAGGCGCAGGGGCTGCCCGACTGGCCCACGGACGTGGAGCTCGAGTGTCTGGCCCAGACGTGGTCGGAGCACTGCAAGCACAAGATCTTCAACGCTGACATCACCTACGAGCGCGAGGATCGCGCCCCGGAGCAGATCCACGGCCTCTTCGATCACTTCGTGCGGGGGACCACGCGCAAGGTGCGCGAAAAGCTCGGGGAGCGGGACTACTGCGTCAGCGTCTTCTCGGACAACGCCGGGGTGGTGCGCTTTACCGACGAGCACCACCTGGTGTTCAAGGTGGAGACGCACAACTCGCCGTCGGCCCTCGATCCCTACGGGGGCGCCCTGACCGGGATCGTGGGGGTGAACCGCGATCCCTTCGGCACGGGGCTGGGGGCGGAGCTGATCTTCAACACGGACGTGTTCTGCCTGGCCGATCCGCGCTACGACCAGGAGCTGCCGCCGCGGCTGCTGCACCCGCGGCGGGTGCTCGAGGGGGTCCGCGAGGGCGTGGAGCATGGCGGCAACAAAAGCGGCATCCCCACGGTCAACGGCTCGTTGGTCTTCGACGAGCGCTACCTGGGCAAGCCGCTGGTCTACTGCGGCACCGGGGGCCTCATGCCGGTCACCGTGGGGGACCGGCCCGGCCACGAGAAGGCCGCCCGGCCCGGCGACGTCATCGTGATGGTGGGCGGTCGCATCGGCAAGGACGGCATCCACGGCGCCACCTTCTCCTCGGAGGAGCTGCACGAGGGGTCGCCGGCCACGGCGGTCCAGATCGGAGACCCCATCACCCAGAAGCGGATGACGGATCTGCTGCTGGCGGCCCGCGACGCCGGGCTGTACACGGCCATCACCGACAACGGCGCCGGCGGGCTGTCGTCGTCGGTGGGGGAGATGGCGCGCGATCCCGGGGGGGCGGACCTGGATCTGAGCCAGGCGCCCCTCAAGTACGCCGGCCTCGCGCCCTGGGAGGTCTTTTTGTCCGAGGCCCAGGAGCGCATGACCGTCGCCGTGGCGCCCGAGCACCTGGAGGCCTTTTTGGACCTTTCGCGCCGGTACCAGGTGGAGTCCACCGCCCTGGGACACTTCACCGACGACGGGCAGCTCCGGCTGCGCTGGGGCGAGCAGGTGGTGGGCGTGCTGGACATGGCGTTTTTGCACGAAGGGCTGCCGCCCCTGCGGCTGACGGCCCACCTGGAGCCGTGGACCGAGCGCGACGGCCACCTGCGCGACGAGCCGGAGCAGGGGACCATGCTCAAGCGGCTGCTGGGACGGCTCAACGTGTGCTCCAAGGAGTACTGGGTGCGCCAGTACGATCACGAGGTCCAGGGCGGCTCGGTGGTCAAGCCGCTGGTGGGGGCGCGCCTGGACGGGCCCTCCGACGCCGCGGTGTTGCGGCCGCGGCTTCACCGGCCCGAGGGAGTGGTGGTGGCCCACGGCATCTGCCCGAAGCTCTCGGAGCTGGACTGCTACCAGATGGCCGCCGCCGCGGTGGACGAGGCCGTGCGCAACGCCGTGGCGGTGGGCGCGGATCCCGCCCGGCTGGCGGCGCTGGACAACTTCTGCTGGAGCGACCCGGTGGCCAGCGACGACAACCCTCGGGGCGTCCACAAGCTGGCCCAGCTCGTGGAGGCCTGTCGGGGGCTGCACGACGCGTGCGTCTACTACGGGATCCCCCTGATCAGCGGCAAGGACTCCATGAAGAACGACTACCGCATCGGGGAGACCCGCATCGGCATCCCGCCGACGCTGCTGGTGTCGGTGCTCGGGCAGATGGCCGACGCGGCCAAGGCGGTGACCATGGACGCCAAGCGGCCGGGACACCTCGTCTACGTGGTGGGCACCACCGGCCATCACCTGGGGGGAACCGAGTACGCGGCGGAGCTCGGTTGGCAGGGGCACACGGTGCCCCAGGTGGATCTCAAGGAGAACGAGGAGCGCTACCGGCGCATCCACACGGCCATCGAGCGTGGGCTGGTGGCATCCTGTCACGACGTCTCCGACGGCGGGCTCGCCGTGGCCCTGGCGGAGACCGCCTTCGCGGGCGACCTGGGCCTGGAGCTCGATCTGGGATCCGTGCCGCGGGAGGAGCTCACCCACAACGACGTGGTGCTCTACGCCGAGTCCGCGGGGCGGTTCGTGGTCACCGTCTCGCCGCGGGTGACCGAGGACTGGGAGGCGTTGATGGCGGACCAGGAGATGGAGCTGGTGGGGTACGTCACCGAGGAGCGGCGGCTGCGGATCAAGGGCGTCACCGGCGGGGTGATCATCGACGAAACACTCGACGACCTGCGCGAGGCCTGGCAAGCCCCGCTGGGACGCTGAGGAGGTAAGGGCTCGCGCAAGAATAACTTCGGCATTCGTGCACCGATCCATCAATTCTGTCTGCGTCGCTCGTCGGTTAAATACGTCAATGTATTCGCCCTCCTCGCTTCTTGACAGAATTGCGCCTCGGCGCCCTCGGTGCGTCGAACTTATTCTTGCGCGAGCCCTAAGGGCGAGCCCTTTGGGGCCCCGAGGAGACCGAGCATGGCCGAGAACGTGAGAGTCCTCGTGGTGGCTGGCAACGGCACCAACTGCGAGCGCGAGACCGCCCACGCCTGCCGCGCCGCCGGCGCGGACGTGGTGGACGTGGTGATGATCTGGGACCTGCTGGCCGGGGACGCGCTTTTGCGCGACTACCGGCTGCTTTGTCTGCCCGGGGGCTTTTTGGATGGCGACGACCTGGGCGCCGCCCAGGCCGCGGCCATCCGCTGGCGCCACGCGTCGGTGGGAGACGGCGGCCGCAAGCTGGTGGACGACCTGGAGGCGTTCATCGGCGAGGGGCGCCTGGTGCTGGGGATCTGTAACGGCTTCCAGCTCATGGCCAAGCTCGGCCTCATCCCCGCCACCGCCCGCGATACGGGCGCCCTGCACGACCAGCAGGTCTCCCTGGCGGGCAACGATTCGGGCCGCTTCGAGGATCGCTGGGTGACGCTGCAGGTGGATCCCGAGTCTCCCTGCGTGTTCACGCGGGGGCTCGATATCCTGGAGGTCCCCGTGCGCCACGGCGAGGGCAAGGTGATCACCGCCGGCGCCGAGGTGGACCAGGCCCTGGCGGACTGGCACCTGGTGCCGGTGCGCTACGTGGACGCCTCGGAGGGGCCCACCGAGGCCTACCCCGCCAACCCCAACGGCTCGCGGGGGGGCGTCGCCGGCCTCTGCGATCCCAGCGGCCGCTGCTTCGGCCTCATGCCCCACCCGGAGGCCTACACCCACCGGACCAACCACCCGCAGTGGCCCCGCCGCCTGGATCTCCCCGAGCAGGGCGCGGGCCTTGCCATCTTCCGCAACGCCGTGGAGTTCATCCGGCAGGGATTGTAGCGGCGCGCCCCCGCGCCGCGCCCCCGCGCCGCTACGCGGCGGCGTGCCTCCGCGCCGCGCCCCCACGCCGCTACGCGGCGGCGTGCCTCCGCGCCGCGCCCCCACGCTGCCGTCCCGGCGCTACGGCTCGACGCCGAGGTGGGGCAGGATGGCGCGCAGATCCGGCTGTTCGATCACCACCTCGGAGCAGGCCGCGAGCTCGGCCGAGCCGGGGTTGAAGGCGATGGCCAAACCGGCCTGCTTCGCGGCGCTGAGGTCGTTGAAGTTGTCCCCCACGAAGGCCACCCGCTCCAGGGGTACGCCTTGGAGCCGCGCGATCTCGAGGAGCCCGGTGCCCTTGTGGTCGATGTCGTAGGGCGTGGGCACGCCGCCGGCCAGTCGGCCCTCGTCGTCGAAGCGCAGCCGGTTGATGAGCACCTGCACGAAGGCCACGTCGGCGTAGAAGTGCTCCAGCACGATGTCGAGCGACCCCGAGAGGATGGCCACGTCGATGCCCCTTCGCTGCAGGGCCACCAGGGTCTCGGCCGCGCCGGGGGTGGGGTAAATCTCCGCCAAGGCGGCCACCATCCGCTCTCGCGTGGCCTCCCGCTCCCCTAGCAACACCAGGTCGTGCTCGAACCACTGGGGATAGCTGATGCGGCCGGCGAAGAAGTCGTCCTTGGCCCGCTTGCGTCGCGCGCGGTCCGTGGCGAAGGCGTCGTGCAGGGTCTGCCAGATGAACACGGTGCCCTGGATGAGCGTACCATCCAGGTCGAACACCACCAGGTCGAAGGCGCGCTCGGTGCTTGGGAGGAGATCCACGGTTGGGGGACGGTCGGTGGTTTGTACCATTAGGGCCCTGGTCGAAATAAATTCACCATCTGGCGCGCGATCCATCGCGGCTGGCTGCGTTGCTCCTCCGTTACGTACGCCCAGTACGCGCCGTCGTCGCGCCTTGCCAGCCGGGCGCCTCGGCGCCCTGAACTGGACACCTTATTCGTGAGCGGGGCCTTAGGGCTCGCGCAAGAATAAGTTCGACGCACCGAGGGCGCCGAGGCG
>CAYFWA010000519.1:2225-5472 GCA_964346625.1 uncultured Myxococcales bacterium | reverse complement strand
TGAGCGAGTACGGCATTACCCTCACCCGGCACATCATGAACGTGCAAAAGAGCATCCCCGCGGCCACGGGGGTGTTTTCGGGCTTGATGATGCAGATCGCCACCGCGGCGAAGGTGGTGGCCCGCGAGGTCAACAAGGCGGGCCTGGTGGATGTCCTGGGGACCACCGGGGACGCCAACGTCCAAGGCGAGCAGGTCCAGAAGCTCGACGACTACGCCAACCGGATCTTCATCCGGTCGCTGTCGCGCAGCGAGCACTTCTGCATCATCGCCTCGGAGGAGAACGCCGACCCCATCCCCATCCCCCAGTCCATGAATCCGGGCAAGTACGTGCTGGCCATCGATCCCCTCGACGGATCGTCGAACATCGACGCCAACGTGAGCATCGGGAGCATCTTCTCCATTCATCGCAAGATCTCGGAGGATCCCGATGGCACCGTCGAGGATCTCCTGCAGCCGGGGCGGGCCCAGGTGGCGGCGGGCTACGTGCTCTACGGATCGAGCACCATGCTGGTGTTCACCGCGGGCCACGGGGTCTTCGGGTTCACCCTGGAGCCCAGCCTGGGAGAGTTTCTGCTTTCGCACCGCGCCCTGCAGATCAAGCCCCGGGGGCGCATCCTGAGCGCCAACGAGGGCAACTACGCCTACTGGTCCCCCGGCGTGCAGCGTTACGTGCAGCACCTCAAGGAGCACGATCCAGCCAGCGGTCGCCCCTACTCGTCGCGCTACATCGGCTCCATGGTGGCCGACGTTCACCGCACTCTGCTCTACGGCGGGATCTTCATGTACCCGGCGGACAACAAGAACCCGCGCAAGACCACGGGCAAGCTACGGCTGCTCTACGAGGTGGCGCCGCTGGCGTTTCTCATGGAGCAGGCGGGGGGGCGGGCCATCACCGGCGCGGGCCCGGTGCTGGACGTGGTGCCCGACCGGGTGCACCAGCGCGTGCCGGTGTTCATGGGCAGCCCCGAGGATGTGGACGAGCTGGAGGGGTTTCTGCGGGAGCACGACGGGCACGACGGGGTCGAGGGACAGCCCCCGGCCGCGCCCGCCGCGGCGTCCGCGGCTGCCGGGTCCGAGCCCGAGCCGTCGCCCTGAGCGCGCGGCGCGGCCTGCGGCCGTGGCCGGCCCCGTCGTCGGCCCCGTCGTCGGTCCCGTCGTCGGTCCCCCTCGAAGGATGAATCGGGGGTCGATGGGCCGAAAAGGCCGAAAAGGCCGAAAAGGGCGAAACTCGAGTCAGAGGGCGCCGGGGGTGTACAGCTCGATGGTCTGCAGCGGCAGCCCGCTGGGGCCGCGCCCGCCGATGACCCCCAGGTTGCCGGTGGGGAGCCGGAACACCCGGTGGTGCGTCCGCGGCTGGGTCAGCGGCACGGTGGTGCCCGTCACGGGCGGGTCGGCGGACAGGTCGATGATCTCGGCGTCGCCGAGCACCGCGCCATCGCCGCCCGTCCCGCCCACCACCACCAGCTCGTCTCCCAGCCGCATGGCGGTGTGCCCGTAGCGCGGCCGGGCGAGCAGCTCCGGCAAGACGGTGAACCCGTCGTCTGTCGGGTCGTACAGCCAGCCGTCGGCCAGCACCGTGCCGTCGGTGGTCTGGCCGCCCAGCACCAGGATCCGTCCGTCGGACAGGGCGACCGCGGCGTGACCGGTGACCATGGGGCCGGGGTCCGGCAGCGCGCCGCCGCTCCAGCTCCAGGCGACGTTGTCCACGTCCACCTGCGTGGGTCGCAGCCGGAGGGTCTCGGCCACCGGGTCTCCCGCCTCGCCGCCCCCGTAGACCAGCACCACGAGCTGTGGCTGGCCGGTGGTGGTGGCCGTGGCGTCTTGTACCTCGGTCACGGCGGCGGTGTGTCCCTGTCGGCAGCTCTCGAGCGCGACGCGCTCCCCGTCCACCGACCACCCGTAGGTGGTGGTGCTGTACTTGGCCACCAGGTGGATCGCGTCGCAGCGGGGGCCCGCGGGGCCCTCGCCGCCCACCACGAGGAAGCTGTTCATCAGGCGCAGATCCCCCCCCTCGAGCAGCGACGGGTAGGGGCCCAGGGTCACCGCCGGGGCCCCGGCGCGCGCGGTGTCCTCCAAGCCGTAGTCCAGCTCGGTCTGGTACTCGAAGGCGTAGCTGCTGGGCAGCAGCAGATCCAGCCGGCCGACGATGTCGCCCGCCGCGTCGCGGCCGCCGAACAGCAGGAAGTATCCGCTGTCGATGTTCAGGGCGTTGAGCTCGGATCGCGCGCTGGGCATCGGCTCCAGGTCATAGGTCTCGTGGAAGTAGCTGTCGTAGTAAAAGGGCGTCTGCAGGGGCGTGCCGCTCACGGTGATCCCGCCGAAAAACAGGGTCGCGGTCACGTCCTCGGTGGTGTCGTTCCAGTCCTCCACCCGGTAGTCCCCCACGGCCAGCCCCGTGAGGGCGGCCGGGGCCGTCACCGGCGCCTCGCCGAAGCTGCCCAGCCGCGCCACGTACAGCGTGAGGTCCTCGCTGGCGGAGGTGGACAGCAGCTCCGGGCTCCGACCCCGGCACACCACCTCGCCGGTGCCGTCCAACCCCTCGAACAGCACCACCCCTTCCTTGCCCACGGGCAGCTCGAGCTTGATTTCGAACCGCTCGTCCGGGCTCGACAGCGAGACGCGCTTTTCCTTGTCCCCGAAGACCACCCGCAGCTCGGCCACCCCGGCGAAGGTGTCCTGCCCCTCGGGGGTGTACAGCACGAAGGGCAGCACCGGGTCGTCGTCGTCGCAGCCCCCGAGCCCGGTGGCGCCCAGCGCCAGGGTCCCGAGCATCAGCAGTGGTAGCGGGCGCCAAAACGGCCGGCGATGGCGCGTGGCGTCGGTCCGCGCCAGCGAAGCGTTACGGCGGGGGCTGGGCTTCGAGACCGAGGGCTTGGAGAGTAATCGCAGCGGTTTCACAATCGCACCTTCATCGGTTTTACGGTCGCATCTTCATGGCTCGGGGTTGGCGGGCCGATCGGGTGACGGGGCTCGGGGCGGCTCGGGGCGGCTCGGGGCGGCTCGGGGCGGCGGCCTCCGGGTCCGAGTGCTCAAAGCGCGTCGCGGATCCGGGCGGCGTCGATGCCGCGCAAAAGCAGCGTCTTGCGCCGCCCGCTCTGCCCGGCGCGCAGGGTGACGTCGGCGCGCTTGAGCCCGAAGGTGCGGGCTAGCAGCCGGATCACCGCGGCGTTGGCCTTGCCATCCACCGGGGGCGCCGTCACCGCCACCTTGAGCCGGTCGTCGTGCACCGGCCCGACCCGCTCGCG
>CAYFWA010000519.1:0-2125 GCA_964346625.1 uncultured Myxococcales bacterium | reverse complement strand
GCCTCGACCACGCCTACCACTGCCGCGATTTCATGACCTATCTGCCCTACTGCGGCACCAAGCGCTTCGTGAAAAAGGCCGTGTCCTGCGGCGAGAAGAAAAAGCGCAAGTGCAAGGGCGGCAAGGGCACGCAGAGCTCCCACGCCCACCTGGCCGACCTGCTCGGCCGCCGCCGCTCGAAGTAGCCGCCGCGCCATCCCCCCCCCCGAGACGGCCTTCTTTTCGGCCGTGACCGCGTCCCCGCCTCGCTCCGTGAGTCTGTATGATCCCGAAAAGTTTAATAAATGTAGCTTTGTAACACGAAATAGCCTGAGAAATATTATTAAATAGATGGTCAAGCTGTAATAAGACCCCATCTTGTGGCGACGAACGAGAGCGTCGCGGAAATCGACTGCGGCCCGAAAGAAGCACCGCGCGACGCAGAAACCCAAAACCGTCGCCTCGAAGCGGCGAAGCGTTACCGACAAAACGGTACGCCACCGGGAGCCCCCGTGAGCGGGAGCGACAAAAAGCGCGAGAGCGAAGCCGCGGGAGCCCCGAAAAAGAAAGGAGAGCCGTCATGAAACGATTCTTGATCCTGAGCGCCCTGGTGGGCGCGCTGTCTCTGCCCGGAGTGAGCCGGGCGCAAACCTACAGCTTCGACGTGCACCCCAAGCTGGTCAACATCTCCTTCGAGTCCCGCATGGACGTGGAGGACATCCTGGGCACCTCCAACAAGGTGAGCGGCTACGTCAAGCGCAGCGACACCGGGCGCTACGCCTTCGCCTTCAAGGTGCCCGTGGCCTCCCTGCGCACCGGCATCGCCATGCGCGACAAGCACCTGCGCAGCCCCACCTGGCTGGACGCGGCCCGCCACCCCCACATCGAGTTCTCGGGCAAGCGCGTCAAGCCCCTGGGCAAGGGGCGCTACCGGGTCAGCGGCACCTTTACGATGCACGGCGTGTCCCGGCCGCTCTCCGTGGTGCTGCGGGTGCGCAAGATCCCCGCCTCGGTGGCCGCCCGCGCCGGGCTGGGCAAGGGCAACTGGCTGCGTGTGCGCGGAAGCTTCGAGGTGCGGCTGTCGCGTCACGGGATCAAGATCCCGGAGATGGCCGCGGCCAAGGTCAAGGACCGCTGGACCGTGAAGATCAGCCTCTTCGCGAGGCAGAAGCGATGAGGGTCCTGCGGGTGCTCATCGGGATCGCCGTCGCCCTGGCGGTGGCGGCTCCCCTCGCGGCCTTCGGGCTGGACCGGATCTACGGCCGGGACGTGCTGCCCGTGGCGCGCAGCTCCCCCGAGGCGGTGCGCGCCAACCAGGCCCTGTACATGGAGGGCGATCCGGTGGTCGAGATCTACGGCGTGCCCGGCGAGCGCAAGATGCGCGTGGTGTTCGTCGAGGCCGATCGCCTCCTGGTGCCCAAGGAGAATCCGCGCCTCACGCTGCTGCTCATCGACAAGCAGCAGGGCGAAAACCCGCTGCAGGTCAAGACCCTGTACTTCGTGGCCTGGCGGGCCGCGGCCGGCTTCGGCCTCGCCGCCCTGCTCGGCTTCGGTTTGCTCTTGCTGCTTCGTTACCGAAAGCGGCGGCAGGGCCGGCGCCGCCGTGACCGTGAACAGGGCACAGACCCCGACCCGGCAGGTTCCAGTCCCGCCGGGCCCCAAAAGCGCCCCCGCTCCGCGACCTCGATCTCCCCCGCCTCCTGACCGCGGCAATCGGCCGCCTCCTGATCACGGCGTTCGACTGCCCCCTGATCACGGCAATCGACCGCCCCCTGATCACGGCGTTCGACCGCCCCCTGATCACGGCAATCGACCGCCCCCTGATCACGGCGTTCGACCGCCCCCTGCCCGGGGAAAAGTTGCCGCTCGTCGAGGGGCCCGTCTATCCTCGCGGCATGATCTTCATGCTGTTTTCGTGCCGCCCGGCAAAGGGCTGCGGACAACGAGCCCGGGGTAGGGTCGAGGCGGACTCCGCGTGCAAGCTCACGACTGCGCCAGGGCTCCGGGGATCGCTCGGCCGGCGCGGCCGGCGCGGCCGGCGTGAGCGCATAAGGCGGTCCGGCCGGCCTGGGCTGCTCGGCCCACGCGGGCGGCCTGGGCTGCTCGGGCTGCTCGGGCTGCCGGGCCTGCTCGGGCTGCTCGGGCT
>CAYFWA010000518.1:0-5481 GCA_964346625.1 uncultured Myxococcales bacterium | reverse complement strand
GCTAGACGGTGACCGCATGCACACCCCACCGACCCCCCTGAGCCTCCACCCGTCTCGGCGGCACGCGACCCTGCCGCTGGCTGCCTTCGCGGCGCTTTTGTGCGGAGGCCTCGGCGCCCTGACCACCACGGCGGGCTGTGCCGACCGCATCGAGGGCCTCATCGACTGCGAGACCGACGAGGACTGCCCCGACGGCTACTGCGACCAGACCTCGCACTACTGCTTCTCGGGCCAACGCGACTGCGAGCGCGACACCGACTGCGACCCGCCCGCGAGGATCTGTCTGAACGGGCAGTGCAAAAGCGGCTGCACGGTCACCGGCTGCGCGCTGGGCGAGACCTGCAACCCCGACCTCGGCCGCTGCCGGCTGCTGCAGTCCTGCAGCATCGACAGCAACTGCAACCCCCCCGCGCTGGTCTGCCTCGAGGGCTACTGCGAGCCTGGCTGCGACACCACCGGCTGCCTCGAGGGCTACTGCGATCCCTACAGCGGCCACTGCCAGGGCGGCGGCGGCTGCAGCCACGACGGGGACTGCCTGCCGCCCTCCACGGTGTGCGAGGGGAGCACCTGCGTGCAGGGCTGTCTGGCGGCGGGCTGCGAGGTGGGGGAGGCCTGCAACGAGCAGACCGGACGCTGCGAGCCCGTGGGCGGCTGCGCCGCCGACTCCCAGTGCGACCCGCCGAGCACTGTGTGCGAGGCCGGCACCTGCGTGCCCGGCTGCCTGTCGGCGGGCTGCGCGGGCACGGACGTGTGCAACGACACCACCGGCCGCTGCGAGGCGTCTGCCGCCTGCGCGGCGGACGGGGACTGCAGCCCCCCGAGCACCATCTGCGAAGGCTACCAGTGCGTGCCCGGCTGCCTGTCGTCAGGCTGCGTCGGCACCGACACCTGCAACCAGAGCACCGGCCGCTGCGAGCCGGCTGCCGGCTGCTCCGGCGACGGGGACTGCAGCCCCCCGAGCACCATCTGCGAGGGCAACCAGTGCGTGCCCGGCTGCCTGTCGTCGGGCTGCGCCGGCACCGACACCTGCAACCAGAGCACCGGCCGCTGCGAGGCCGCCACGCTTTTGCCCGACGGGGCCGACTGCACCGCCAACGGGGACTGCCAAAGCGGGCTGTGCCGCTACCTCGAGGTCTACCACGGCTCCACCCTGGGCTGGCAGTCGTTCAACATCTGCACCACCGAGTGCTGCTCCGAGGTGGACTGCCAGGCCCACGCCGCCTGCCTGTATCACGACGGCGCCAAGATGTGCATCCCCGACCGGATCTACCCGGCCGGCTACAGCTTCACCCTGAGCGCCGGCCAGGCCTGCGGCACCGGCACGGCCTACTGCCGCTCGGGCTTTTGCAACCCCGACACCAACGTCTGCGGCCGCACCTGCTGCGAGTCGGCCGACTGCGGCAGCGACCTGTGCTCCTGGTACATGGTGGGCGACCTCATGTGGGAGGTCTGCCGGGCCTACGGCGGCATCGGCCCCGGCACCACCGGCGCGAGCTGCAGCTCCGAATACGACTGCCAGTCCTTCGTGTGCCTGGTGCCCCAGTACCAGTGCGCCGACATGTGCTGCAGCAACGCCGACTGCCCGACGGGCACCCTGTGCGCCCAGATCCTCGGCGGCACCCAGGCCGACCCCATGGCCACCACCGTGTGCGTGCCCGGCACCCCCGGCGCCACGACCGACGGCGGCACCTGCACCGCCGGCGACGCCCCCTCCCCCGCCTGCGCCTCGGGCCTGTGCGCCGGGGGCACCTGCCGCAGCCCCTGCTGCCACGACAGCGACTGCCCGGTGGCCGGCCAGACCTGCACCACCGTGCCCAGCGGCCTCGATCTCGACGGCGACGGCCAGGGCGACTGGGTCCGGGCCTGCGTGCCGTGAGGGCCCGCCGCGCCCGAGGACGCGCGCGGCTGCGCGGCGCTGGGGGCTCAGTCGGGGGTGATGCCGCCGGCGCAGTCGAACTCGATGTCGAAGCCAACGAACGACGGGGTGGCGTCGGGGTCGGAGGAGGACAGGAGCACCTGCAGCAGCATGAAGTTGCTGTCGGGCACGCCCAGGGCCTCGAGGTCCACGTCCGGGTCGTCGTAGGGGCCCCACCAGTCGGCGGTGTCCAGGTCGGCCAGGGTGTCGGCCACCTTGAGGCGCATGCGAACATTGGTGCCCACGGGCTCGAGCTCGTTCCAGGTGAGCCGCAGCCAGTCGGTGATGATGTCCGGGGGGGCGGGATCCTGATCCTCGCAGCCCTGGATGTACGTGTTGTACCAGCCGCTGGGGCGGGTGACGGTGGACAGGCCGAAGCCGGTGAAGTCCGAGTAGGTGTAGGGCATCAGGCCCACGGGGTAGGACTCGATGGTGCCGCCGGGCTGGATGCGGGTGGCGGTGCCCTCGAGGTAGCCCTGGTTGATGCTCACCGCCCAGCAGGCCTCGTTGCGGTCGATGCCCACGCCGATGGTGTCGGTGACCGCGTCGGGGGAGCCCAGGTGGTGCGGGAGCTGGAAGGCCTCGATCTCCTGGAGGGTCTCGGCGTCGAAGCGGGTGACCCAGCCCGCGGTGTGGGCGACCCACACCGTGCCCGACAGATCCGGGGCGATGCCCCGGGTGGTGTTGCCGCGGCCCTGGCCGGCGAAGCTGATGGTGGCCCAGGAGCTGTCGGCCGGGTCGTAGCGTGCGGCGGTGTTGCAGTCGTAGCCGCCGAGCCAGATGCGACCCAACACGTCGATGGCGATGCCGTAGGCGCTCGGGCAGCCCGTGCCCGCGGCCTTGTCGTGCATGGCCACGAGGTTGGCGCCGATGGTGTCCACCTGGGCCAGGTAGCCGTTGCCGATGCCGGTGAACCAGGCGAATCCCATGGAGTCGATGGCCACGCCGTAGGGGTTCACCGCGCCGGTGCCGTTGGATAGCTGCACCGTGCTGATGATTTCGCCGGTGTCGCCGTTGAGCATCACGGCGAGCTGCTCCTCGAACACCCCCACCCAGACGTTGCCGTAGGCGCCGTAGTCGGGAATCGAGCCCGCGTCGATGGCCACGGCCCGCGGCCGGCCGTCGATGCCACCCACCGGGGTGGTCCACAGGATGCACTCGTCGTCGGCGCCCAGGAACTCGGCCGGATCTCCGGTGTCGATGATGCCGTCGTCGTTGACGTCGCTCGAGGTGTCGATGACGCCGTTGCCGTCCACGTCCACGCAGTTGCCTGCGTAGTTGGCGAACTTGGTCACCGAGCCCTGGTCCCCGAAGGCCCGGTTGGCCACGAAGGCGTCGCCGTTGAAGTCGATGGCGGTGCGCGAGGGGCAGTGCAGGCAGTCGCCCCAGGGGCCGGTGCCCGGATAGGGGATCACCCCCTGGGGCACCCCGGCCACGGGCAGGGCCGAGGCGTAGCGCGCCACCTCGTCGCCCGTGTCTACGTCGATCTTGGACACGGTGGACTCGCCGGTGTTGGCGATCCATAGGTAGCCGAAGTCCACCTGGCGCTCGTCGGGGTCGAGCTGCAGCTCCCCTTCCACTCCGGGCACCACGTTGTCGGAGTTTTCCTCGTCGGGGTGGAAGTCCCCGGGGCCCACGTGGATGCCGTCGCAGTCCTCACGGTACACGTCCTCACAGGGGCCGTAGCGCTCGCCGTCGCACTCGGAGCGGCCGGTGCGGCAGCTCTTGTCCACGCCCTCGGGCTGCTCCGGCGAGATGCAGTTGAGGTAGGTGCCGAGCTCGGACTCCTCGCAGGGGCAGCCGGCGTGCAGCGGCTGGCAGTCGGGCCGGTTGCCGTCGTACGGGTCGTAACACTCGCCCTCGGGGCTGCACAGCCACTGCAGGGGGCAGTCGGCGTGCTCGGTGCACTCGAGGGGGTGGCACTGGCCGGTGTTGATGGTGTCGCAGAACTGTCCCTCGGGGCAGTCCTCGTCGCCGGTGCACTGCTCGTTGGTGTTGCCGCCGGGGCCACCCCCGCAGTCCGAGCAGGCCGGGCCGCCCAGCGCCACGGCCAGGATCATGCCGCCAAGGAGAAAGGTTCGGGTCGGGTTGCCTCGCATGGATCGCTCCTTGCCGCGAAGGCGGCACGCTGGCGTGGTGCGAGCGCGCCACACCCGCGGGGCCGCAGGGCCGCGGCTGCGGTGACGCAGGGCTGCGGCTACGGGGCCGCAGGGCCGCGGCTGCGGTGACGCAGGGCTGCGGCTGCGGTACCGTCCTGCAGCTCCCCGGTGACGCCTCGCATGACGCACCATCGATTTCGTAGCCCCTAGTATACCCCGCGCCATGGTGCCGGTTCAATCGCCGTCATTTTGGTGAAATCTGGCACCCCTGTAGCCGCTCGTCGCGGACGGATGCGGTGAGCTCGGTGAGATGTCATTGCGTCGGCGGCCCACAGTGGCTATTTTCAGAAGACTCCGGCTCCGGCGCCCCCGGGGGCCGGGCAGACCACGCAACCCGCTGCCCGTCGGCCCCCGAAGCATCCCAACAAGCGCGCCAGCCGCAGCGCAAGGAGGCTGATACCCATGGCAGGGAATAACGTCGTGGAACTTACCGAGAGCAACTGGCAGAGCGAGGTCCTGGATTCCAGCGTCCCGGTGCTCGTGGACTTCTGGGCCCCGTGGTGTGGGCCGTGCAAGGCCGTGGGGCCGGTGGTCGCCGAGCTCGCCGAGGACAACGAGGGCAAGCTCAAAGTGGGCAAGCTCAACGTGGACGACGCGCGGGGGATCGCCGGTCAGTATCAGATCCGGTCCATTCCCACCCTGCTGCTGTTCAAAGACGGCAAGGTCGTGACCCAGCGCGTGGGCGCCGGAACCAAGCAGGATCTGCAGACGCTGCTAGACAAGACCCTGTAATCACTGCACGCAGTGGCTGCGCGGAGTCACGCCGCGATCGAGTCAACCCGCGATGTCGTCAACGTCGTCAACCCGCGATCACCCTGCCGATCTCTCCTCCGGGACGGAATCGCGGGCCCGAGACGAAATACGAGCACGAGGCGTACAAGGCCATGCCAAAGATCTTCTTACCGCAGCAGTGGGTGGACCAGGCCAACCTCGAGGATCGGGTGTCGGTGGAGGGGGACCAGCTCCGGATCGCCTCGGACGGCAGGACCTACCAGATCGAAAGCGCCTCCCGGTTTTTGCAGGTGGAGGGCGGCGACGCTGACGCCTACCAGCTCGTGGGCAAGGTGAAGACCGCCGCGCAGCTCAAGGAGATGGACGCCGATGCCATGGAAGACACCGTAATCATGGGTGATTCCGTGGCCTACCGGGTCCAACCGGGGTACGCCGCCACCTTCACGGGGAGTGGCGATCCCGTCTCCGCCGAGTTCCGTTGACGCCGAGACGGGTTCGCGTCGGGTTCGAAATTCCCTGTTTTTGACCGGTTTTCGCACCCGGACTAAAATGATCCCGTTATGCCTACGCGAGCCCGATCCGCGGCCGATGATGGAGTGCCCGGCCGCCACCCAGGCAGGAACCGACTCTCCAGCGAAGCCCCGTCTCCCCCTCCCGATGAGGATCGGCGCGGGG
>CAYFWA010000517.1:0-5482 GCA_964346625.1 uncultured Myxococcales bacterium | reverse complement strand
CTGCTCAACCTGACCGGCTATTTCGAGGAGTTCGAGCTGTCCACCATGCGGGCCCTCCCCAGGCGCGGTGCCTCCGCCCGGGGCGCAATCCCGGCGGACGCGCCGGATGCTGGGGCGGCTGCTCACCGCGGTGTCCGCCGGTCTCGGCCGGGCGGAGCGTTCGTTGCACGAGGCGCACCTGGTGACCCGTTTTTTGCGCGGCCGGTTGGAGTTCACGCCCCGCGAGGACGACATCTGGGTGGTCACCTACCCCCGCTCGGGCACCACCTGGGTGCAGTTTCTGCTCTACCAGCTCACCACCGCCGGCGACATGGGCTTTACGCACCTCAACGAGGTGGCGCCGTGGTTCGAGCGCTCCCTGGCCATCGGTACGCACCGCAGCGAGTACTTCGAACGGAAAGCCAGCCCGCGCCTGTTCAAGAGCCACCTCACGCCGGGCTGGTTGCCGCCGGGCGGGCGGGTGGTGTACGTGGAGCGCGATCCCGGGGACGTGGCCGTGTCCTATTTTCACTTCTATCGGTCCCATTTGCGGTTCCAGGGGGACTTCGAGGTGTTTTACCAGCAATTCGAAAAGGGGCGCGTGCAGTACGGCGCCTGGGCCGATCACGTGGCCGAGTGGGCCGCGGCCTGCCGGCGTCGGCCCGTGCTGTGGCTCACCTACGAGGCGCTGCGGGCCGATCCGAAGGGGGTGGTGGAGCGCTTGTGCGATTTCTGCGCTCCGGCGGCCGACGCCCCCACCCGGGAGCGGGCCCTTCGTCGCAGCCGCTTCGAGTACATGAAGCAGCACGAGGAGAAGTTCGATCACCTCACCGCGCTTTTGCAGGAGCGCGGGCTGCGGCCGAGCCAGTTTTTGCGCCGCGGACGAGTGGGCGACGGGGTCCAGTCTGTCACCCCTGCCCAGCGCGACCGGCTGCAGGCTCAGCGCTGCGCCGGCCCGCGCCGCCAGGGGCACCGCACGGACCTCGCGGTGTTTCTGCATTGAGCTCCGCGGCGCGGTGTGGCCGCGAGGTAGGTGGGGCGGGCCGGTGAGCCTCCGCGGCTCGTGCCGGCGCCGTCATTTTTGCCCGGATCGTCAGACTGATCTACCGTCACGGGGAGCGCTCGGCGGATGGTGGCCCAAGGCGTGACGCGAGACGTGAGCTGACGCCAGCGGGCGCGGCCCCATCGGCGCCATGGCATCGAGCCGAAAGCGATCAGAGCAAGGAGAGCGGAGCACATGAGAGCTGACCGCAATGCCCATAGTTACCGCGGATGGTGCCGGCGGTGGGCCTGGGTCCTCGCCGTGGGCCTGGTGACCTGCGTGGTTTTGGGGCTCGGGGCGGAGCCGGTGGCGGCCGCGCCCGCCCCCCGCGGCGCTCCCAAGGCCATGCTCGGCGTGAAGCTGGCGCCGCTGCCCGCGCGGCTGCGCGACAAGCTGGGGGCTCCGGCCCGCGGCGGGGTCTGGATCGATGGCGTGACCCCGGACAGCCCAGCGGCCAAGGCGGGTTTTCGCCGGGGGGATCTGCTGATGCGGCTGGGCGGCAAGTACGTGTTCAACGTGGCGGGGGCCCTGCGGCGCCTTTCCCGTCATCGCCCCGGGGATCGCGTGCGGGTGGATCTGATCCGGGATCGCAAGTGGCTCACGGCGAACGTCCGGCTCGCCCGCTACCGCCCCGCGGGCCGCCCGGCCGCGGCGCCCCGGGCGGCCCAAGACCGCCCCACCGGCTCCCGGGCGCGGTTGCTCGCGCGCCTGGAGCGGCTCACCGCCCAGGTGCGCGAGTTGCGCCGGATCCTCCGGCGGGTGAACCGGCGCTGCGGCAAGCGGTGAGGGCGGCGAGCTACGATTCGGCGAGCTACGACTCGAAAACCAGGGTGGACAGCCGGGCGCGCGGGGGCTTGGTGGGGGGCGCGGTCACCGGCGCGAGCCCCGCGTCCGACAGCTCACCGAGCTCGTGGAGAAACTCGCGCAGGGCGCGGGCAAAGGCGGCGGGCGCCTCGAGGTTGGCCCAGTGACCACAACCGGGCAGCTCCCGGAGCTTGAAGTGAGGGTGGTCCGACAGGGCCTCGAGGGTGGGCCCCAGCCGCGCGTTGATCCGCTCGTCCTTCTCGGCGCGCAGGATCTGGATCGGCACGCGCGTCTGGCGCAGCTCCGGCCGGTAGTCGTAGCGGCGCAGGGCCCGCAGGATGAACTTGATGGCGTCGGGCGAGGCCCGGTCGGCCATGTCCTCGAGCAGCTCCACCTCGCGCTCGCCCACCCCTCCGGCGCCGGGCTTTCCGGCGGCCAGGGCGATGCCGGCCTCGGCGCCGCCGAGCCACAGCCCCAGCCGCAGCACCGCCTGCTTGCCCAGCGAGCGCCCGAAGGTGGCCGACACGCCCGATAGGGTCAGCGACGCCAGCGTCTCGGGGGCCGAGCGCAGCAGCTCCAAGCCCACCAGCCCGCCCAGCCCGTGGCCCACCACGTGGGCGACGGGGAGGTCCTGTTGCTGCAGCAAGGTCACCACGTCCAGGGCGAGCTGCCCGGGACGATAGGCCTGCACCGACGGGTGCGCCGGAGCGGTGGACCGACCGTGGCCCCGCAGCGAGCAGGCTACCGTGCGTTTTACGCTCGACAGGGCCATCTGCTGGGGGAGAAACTGGCGCAGGTCCGCCCCCAGGCAGTGCAAAAACAGCACCGGGTACCCTGAGCTGCGGCCCAAGGCACGCACCTCCAGGCGGATCTTTTCGGGGGTCGAAAGCGTCGCCGCCGTCGCCACCGTCGCCGCCTGCGCCTCGGCGCGTGGTTCGGGGGCCGCGGGGGTCGCGAGGGGCCCAGGGGTTGCGGGGCTCGCAGGAGCTCCAGGGGCCGCGGGGGACCCAGGGGCCGCGGGGGACCCAGGGGTCGCACGGCTCGCGGGATCTGCGGGGGTCGCAGGGGTCGCGGGGGTCGCAGGAGTCGCACGGGTCGCGAGAGTCGCGGGAGCCGCCGGGGTTGCGAACGGCCCCTGGTCGGCTTCGGTGTCGTCCGCCGGTGGCGCTGACCGCGGGCTCTCCGTTTCTGGCGGCGCAGGTCCGACTCCGTTCTGCGCGACCGGGGGGCGGTCTCGCTGCTTTGGATCCGTGCTCATCGCTCACCTCGCTGGCGATTCCGGTGGTGGTCGCCAGAGTCGGGGAGGGAAACACATCGCGTAGGGTTCGCGCAAGAATAACTTCGGCGTACACGTTCAGGGGAGGGATGTCCCATCCCCCCTCGCCTCGAAAAAGCGCGGTTTTTCGGGGCTCACCCCCAATCATCCAGTGTCAGTGAGGGCGGCGGAGCCGCCCCACGTGCAGCCGGTCGACGATGTGCTGAGCGCCCTTTTTTGCGGGCACCATGCCGAACAGGGCCGCCTTGGTGCCCGGCTGGTCGACGCGGCCCTGGAACTCGAACCAGCCGTCCTCGTTCACCGAGACCTCCACCTTCACCTCGGGATTCGCGGTGTTCTGTTCGAGAAAGCGGCGAACCTGGCGGCGCAGGCTCTGGAGCTCGGCGCGGTGCTTTGCCGAGAGCTTGGCCGGATCCACGCCGGTCGCCACGGCGCGACTCAGCGGATCCGCGCCCGGCTCTTCTATGGTCTGTTCGCTCATGATTTCTTCGCTCCCCTCCGCCCTGGTTCGAGCCACTCGCCGGATGCCCGTGTTCGTCCATTTTTCGAGTAGATGAATTTGGGCTTTGTTTTGTTTCGGGTTTCGTTCCGAATACGAGCAAAAAGGGTGCCATGGGGTGGGAGTCGGCTCTGCTCAGAGACGTGAACCAGGAGAAGCCGTAATCTACCGGTGATTCCTTCTCCTTGACCCGGGTCAAACGTGGCTGCTGTCATGGGGGATCTCCCGGTGTCGACGATCGGTGTCGACGATCCGTCCGTGAACAGAACGCACATGTGACGATTTTGACACGTCGAACCCGGGTAGATGAGATCAGTTTGTCTCCTGCTCGCGGCCACGCACCACCCGCTGGCCGGCCTGCGGCCCCCGCGTCTCGGTGACTACGGTGTGCTGGCCCTCCTGGCCGTGCGCGTCGCGGAAGTAGATCACCACCCAGTCCTCGGTCTTGCCCGTCCGGTGGGCGTTGGCCGTGTTCGAGTAAAGCGCCGTGAAGCGCCAGCCGTCGCGCCGGGTCTCGAGCACCGGCAGCCAGGCCCGGCCCTCGGGGTTGAACCGCCGCGGCGCGATGGTGCGCAGCCTCCCCTGCCGCGCCTGATCGCGGTACTCCGCGTCCACCTCCAGCAGCGTCTGCACGGAGGGCTCCTGCGCGGGCGCCGGTCCTTTATGCACGCGCTGCAGGCGCTCGGCCAAGGCGGAGCGGACCATGGCCACTCGCTTGGGCCCGAAGCCCGGGATCTGCTCGAGGCGGCCGTCGTGCGCGGCCCGCTCGAGCTCCTCGAGGGACTCGCAGCCGAGGGTGTCGCACAGCCGCTGCGCCAGCGTCGGCCCCACGCCGGGCAGGGTGGAAAAGAGCGGCGCCCCCCCCCGCTCGCGCCGCAGCCTTTCCAGCGCCCGCCACCGGCCCGTGCGCGTCATCTCCGCGATGGCCGCCGCGATGGCGTCGCCGATGTTGGGCAGCCGCTCGAGCCCCGCCGTGCCCTCGCGCTCCAGCACCTCGAGGACGTCCCCGTCCGTACCCGTCGCGCCCTGCTCCACCGTGCGGGCGGCCCGCCGGTAGGCCTGGGCCCGAAAGGGGTGCTCGTCGCGGCTCTCCACCAGCTCGGCCATCTCCCGCAGGCGGGCGGCGATCCGGGGCAGGGTGGCGCCGTCGCGTGGGGCGCTGTGGGAGGTGGGCTCGATGATGGGGCTCCTTTGATCTGAGTCGATGGGGCTCCTTTGATCTGAGTCGATGGGGCTCCTTTGATCCGAGTCGATGGGGCTCGCGAAGGGCCCCTCGGGCTCCAGCCGACAGGGGGGCGGCGAGGCGCCGGTGAAGCGAGTGCCCGGCCGCGAGCCGCCGTGCGGTGGGCCGCCGTGCGGTGGGCCGCCGTGCGGTGGGTTGGCCGGCCGCCTCCCGGCAACGCTCCCCGGAGCCTTCTTCTGCGGCCCCGGCACCTCCACCCCCCGCGGTCCGTGGTCGTATTGCGGAGCAACCGCCGTGCCACCCGGAGCCCCTTCCGTGTTCCGCCCTGCCGCACCGCCTCGCGGTCAGCGCTGGCTCGGCCGACCGGGACTTTTGGGACAAGCTCGGCTCATCGCCGGGTCCTTTCCGCCGTGGGGCCCCTGCTTAGGCCCCGGTCACGAATAAGGTGTCCAGTTCAGGGCGCCGAGGCGCCCGGCTGGCAAGGCGCGAAGAGGGCGAATATTGCGCGATATTTAACCGATGAGCAACGCAGACAGAATTGATGGATCGGCGGCCGAATGCCGAAGTTATTCGTGAGCGGGGCCTTAGGCGTGCCGGGTCGCGGGAAACGCTGGTACGGATCGTGCTCGCGATTGATGGCGATTACGACCCGACAACATCCGGACCCGACAACATCCGGACCCGACAACATCCGGACCC
>CAYFWA010000516.1:0-5494 GCA_964346625.1 uncultured Myxococcales bacterium | reverse complement strand
CCCGTGAGCTGCTCCCAGTGTGGCGCCCCCTTCCAGAACACCTCCTGGTACCAGGCCGCCAATATCTCCTGTCCCCACTGCGGCTCGCTCAACTCCGTGCAGCCGGGCACGGCCTCGGGCCTCTTTTTCGCCGGGCTGGGCGCCCACGCCATGGCCCACGAGCAGGCCTGGAACGAGTGGATGACCGAGCAGCAGGCCAAAGCGCACTACGACGGCCGCCGTCACCAGACCGCCGGCGACCACCAGCACTGGCTCGAGGCGGCCCATACCTACTGGACCAAGTACTACCAGGTCACCCAGCAGATGAACCCCGGGTTCACCCAGCCGGTGGAGGAAGCGGTGCAAAACCGCCTCGCCCAGTACACCGCCTACGAGCAACCCGTGGACAAGATGCAGCGCGACTTCTTCGAGAACCTCTGCCAGACCGCGGCCCGGGGCGACGCGGCGGCCCTGGGGGCGCTGCTACAGAACCTGCCCTCCGGCGTGGACCTGGACGAGTGCGCCGAGTGCCTCGTAGAGCACGGCAACAAGGGCGGAGCGGTGATGGTCCTCGAGCACCAATACCAGACAGAGGGTGAGGATGATCCCAAGGACCGGTGGATCAAGGAGCGGATGAAGGAGATCCGCGAGACCCTGTCGGATTGACCCGCCACTGCCCGGGTCTCCCCCTCGTCCCGTACCCTCAAAGGGGGCGCAACGCTTGGTACGCTAGAACTTCACGAGCTCGCGCAGAAGCTGCACCCGCTGCTCGAGGGCGTCGCGCTCGGCGCGCATCAGGCCGTCGAGGCTGAAGTCCGCGCAGGTGAAGCTGGCGGCGGCGGTGCCGTAGGCCACGCCGAGGCGGCTCGCCGCGTCGTCCACCGTGGGCACGCTGTCCAGATAGCCCATCATGCCCCCGGCGAAGGTATCCCCCGCCCCGGTGGGATCCACCACCGTCTCCAGGGGCACCGCCGGCAGGGCGAACACGGTGTCGCCGGTAAACAGCAGGGCGCCGTTTTCTCCCCGCTTGACCACCAGCGCGGTGGGCCCCATGCGCAGCACGCCGCGGGCGGCCTTCACTACGTTGTGCTCGCCGGCCAGCAGCCGCGCCTCCTCGTCGTTGATGGTCAGCAGGTGCACCTGCTCCAACATCTCGCGCAGGGCCTTGGGCTCTCCCTCGATCCAGAAGTCCATGGTGTCCGCGGCGATGAGGCGAGGGTGAACCATCTGTCGACAAACCCGGGTCTGGATCTCCGGGTGGATGTTGGCCAGAAACAAGGTCTGCGCCTCGCGGTAATGCGACGGCATGTCCGGGTTGAACTCGCCGAAGACGCCCAGCTCGGTGGCCAGGGAGCTGCGACTGGAGAAGTCATCGGCGTAGCGCCCGTGCCAAAAGAAGGTCTTGCCCGAGGCGCGCTCCAGCCCCTCGAGATCCACGTCTCGACTCTTGAGCAGCTCCAGGTGCTCCTCGGGGAAGTCCTCGCCGATGACACCCACGAGCTTGACGTCGGTGAAGTGCGCCGCGGTCACCGACACGTAGCTGGCCGCCCCCCCCAGGATTCGCTCCCGGGTCTGATCCTTGGTTTCTACGGTATCCAGGGCAACGCTTCCGACCACGACGAGTGACATGTGAACTACTCCTGTTTTCCTGACCGCTCCGCCTCGGCGGCAGAGCGCTTGATGCGCCGGCGCATGCGCGCGGCGTCGGGGTGATTGGGATCGATCCGGAGCGCCCGGCGGTAGGCCCAGGCGGCGCGCGGCCACCGCCCCAGCTCATAGCAGGTGGTGCCGAAGTTGACCAGGAGCGTCGGCTGGTCGGGGGCGTGGGCCACCGCCCGGCGCAGCGCTACCAGCTCCTGGTCCCGGTAGTCTGCCTCGCCCGTGACGTAGTAGCGCAGCCGCGCCGCCATGGCGAACCGGTTGAGCAACGCCGGATCCTTGGGGCGTGTGGCCAGGGCCGCACGAAAGACCTTCATGGCACACCCATAGCGCCCCTGGTCAAAGCAGGCCTCGGCCCGCGCGCAGAGCGCGGCCCGCTGCGCTTGCTGCTTTTTGGCCGACTCCTCGTCGCCGCAGGCGCCGCCCAGGGCCACCAGGCCGCCCAGGGCCACCAGGCCGCCCAGGGCCACCAGGCCGCCCAGGGCGCAGGCCACGAGGCTTGGCAACCAGACACGGCGAAACACGGTCCTGTCCTGCCCCGCCCTACCAGTACTTGGCCATGAGCTGCCGGACCCGATCCTTGGCCTGGGGCGGAATCTGGTCCGGGTGGGTCATCACCGCGTGCTCGAGGGCCCGATGCACCGGACGGCTCGGGTCCAGCGGCGGCAGGCGCTCGGCCACCTGAGCCACCACCGCGCGGGCGTTTTCCACGTTCTGGGCGATGATGGCCAGCACGGAGTGGACGTCCACCTCGTCCTCCTCCTTCCAGCAGTCGTAGTCCGTCGCCAGGGCCATGGTGCAAAACGCCAGCTCCGCCTCGCGGGCCAGCTTGGCCTCGGTGGCGTTGGTCATCCCCACCACGTCCACGCCCCAGCTCCGGTGCAGATTGGACTCGGCGCGGGTGGAAAACTGGGGGCCGTTGATGCACACGTAGGTCCCCCCCTCGTGGACGGTGACCCCGGTGGCCCGCGCCGCCTGGGCGGTGAGACCCGCCAGCTCGGGGTCCACCGGATTCGCATAGGCGACGTGGCCCACCACGCCTGCCTCGAAGAAAGTGGAGGGCCGCCCCCAGGTGCGGTCGATGAACTGATCCACGATCACGAAGTCGCCGGGGTGAATCTCCTCGCGCATGGAGCCCACGGCGCTGATGGCCAGCAGTCGGCTCACGCCGAGCTGCTTCATCCCATGGATGTTGGCCCGGTAGTTGATCTCGTGGGGCGCCAGCCGATGGCCCCGGCCATGTCGCGGCAAGAACACGCACTCGGTGTCTCCCAGCTCGCCGATGATGTAGCCATCCGAGGGCTGGCCAAAAGGAGTCTCGATCTGCTGCTCCCGCACGTTGGTGAGGGCCTCCATCTCGTACAGACCGCTGCCGCCGATGATGCCCAACACGTTCCGCTCTGCCATGGGTGTGCTCTCCTGTGGACGTTTTCCAGCGCGCCGCGCTGCCTCGCGCCGCGGACCGCGATTCGGACGGCCTCGCGGACGCCACGCGCGCTCCCCGTGGATCGCACACCGGGCGGGGCCTCGTCAACGCGCGGCGGCAGTTTTGTGCCTACGCCTTCGTGCCCGCGCACCGGGATGGCCGCGCGGTCCCTTCCCTACCGCGGCTCACCCACCGATCCCCCCAGCCGGACGTAGAGCTCGGTGGCAAAGAGCTGCCGGGCGCCCCCGGGGCGCTGCACCACGCAGACCCCCACCGCCCCATGGGTCGCGCGGCGCTCCAGGCGCATGGCCCGGTGTCCCGGGCTCTGCATGAAGCTGCGGTGCAGGTCCGAGACCGTGGCCGCCCGCCCCACGTTTTCCCCCACCCAGCGCACCCCGCGCAGCCCGGCGCGGCGGACCCGGTCACTGGCGGTGCCGGTGTGCGGGCTGTGATGCTCAACCCGCTGGGCGCGGCACATGGCGAGGCTGTGGGCGCGGGCCACCCGGGCCAGCGTCGCGTGCCAGCGCAGCGGCGCGCGTCCGCGCGCTCGGCGCGCGCGCTGCGTCCGGATCCACAAGTCCCCGGCGGCGCGCTGGTGATCGATGCCCGCCTCGAGGTCCGCCCCTGGGGGGCGCAACAAATAGCGACGGGGAGGGACGACGCCAGCGTACAGCGGAAAGTTGGCCAGCACCTCGGGGCCCTGGGGACCGGTGGCCAGGATCTCCACCTGATGGATCCCGGTGCCGCCCGGCAGGGGCACCACGGCGTGGAAGGAGCCGTCGGTGGCGGCCGCGGTTCGCGGCTGGGTGGTCTCCCCCGCGGGCGCCGTGACCACCACCCGGGGGCCGGCGAAGCCGGGGCCCAGCTGGCCGCGCAGCAGGATGGAGGCGTCGGGAGCTGGGTGCCGGGGCACGGCCGAGAGCTGCAGGTGGCTGCGAAGCAGCACCCACACCACCCGCTTGCGCCCTCCGGGATCCCGGCGCAGCACGCCCCCGACGCGGTTGTAGCCCTCGCGATCCACGAGCCGGGCCACCCGCCGAGCGAACCGCTCGCGGCGCGCGAGGCGCTGCGCCGGTGCGCCGCCGCCGAGCGCTGCCTCCAACAGGCGGGCCTCGGGCTCCACCACGCCGGCGCCCTGCAGCGCGAAGGTGAGCCCTCCCGGGCTCACCGGGCGCTCGTCCAGCACCCGGCTCAGGGTTCGGGCCGCCCGCCGCAGGCGGGCGTCCCAGCCCAGCCGCGCGCCCCGCTGCGCGGCCGCGGCCACGCAGGCGGCGTGCAGGGGGCCGAGGGCGGCCGGAGGGGAGTCGCCCGGGCGCGGGCCAAGATAGCGGGGCGCCGCGTCGCGTAGCACCAGGGCGAGCGGCTCGCTCCGGGCGGCCCGCGGGTCCCCCCCGTGGCGTCCGGGGACGGTCCTGCGGGGGGGAGCCTGCGCCGGCGCCCGACAGGCGCCCAGGAGCAAAGACGCGAAAGCGATGAAGGCCACCGAGGAGGCCAGGGGGGCCCGGGCGCCCCTGGACCCGCGATGCTTCGGCGCTATTTCTGCGTGCGCCCTCACTCAGATTAGGAACTCCACCCCCGCCAGCAGCGCGATGGCCGCGTAGAGCCCCGTGTCGAGGTGGTTGCGCCACGCGGGCCCCAGCGTCAGGGAAAGCTCGCCCCCCACCGAGAAGCGCGGAGTGAAATAGTAGCGGGCGCCCCCCCCCAGGCGGAACACCAGGGCGGCCCCGTCGTTCGGCGTGTCGCTGACGATGAAGGCCACCCCCGCCGCGGCCCGGGCGAAGGGCACCACCGGCGCGGTCCACAGCTTGGTGGATAGGAACTTGACCTGGATCCCGGCCAACAGATCGATGCCGATGCCCCGGAAGGCGCCGCAGTCCGAGTCCAGCGCGCGATCGGTGCCAGGCTCGGTCTCCACCACCCGACACGCGCCGCCGAAGGTCAGGTTGCCCATGAAGTCGAACCACAGGTGGCGGGTCATCTGGTAGGACCAGTCGAGGTTCAGATGGAATCCCCCCACCGTGTGGCGGGTCAACCCTGCGGAGAAGCCCAGGGCGCCGGTGAGCAGGTTGGGCCCCGGGGGGACCAGCAGGTCCTTGGGCTCGGGCGTTTCGGGCGCCGCAGACGTGCCGGGACGCGCCGGAGGCCGGACCCGCCGAGGACGCTCCGGCCGCCGGAGCGGGCGGCGGCGCACCGGCGGCGGCGGCGGCTCGGCGCCCGGATCGCCCGTGAAGGCCCGATCCTCGGGATAGCGCTCCGGGTCGGTGCCCGCGGCGGCCGGACGATCTCGAGCCGGAGGATCTTGGGCCGTACGATCTCTGGCCCGATGGTCGCCGGCCCGATGGTCGCCGGCCCGATGGTCGCCGGCCCGATGGTCACCGGCCCGATGGTCGCCGGCCCGATGGTCGCCGGCCCGATGGTCGCCGGCCACCG
>CAYFWA010000515.1:0-5514 GCA_964346625.1 uncultured Myxococcales bacterium | reverse complement strand
TTACAGATAACCACCGATGGCCGCCAGACCCTCCAGATCGTACACGTCGTTTCCCCCCTTTTCCCCCCGCAGCATAGCCACCCCGCCCTGTCCAGCTCCCTCCGCCTCCCGGCGGAGGGAGCTGGACAGGTATGCAAGTAGACGTCCCCCCACCCAACTCCGTACCTCTTACAGATAACCACCGATGGCCGCCAGACCCTCCAGATCGTACACGTCGTTTCCCAGCAGCGGAATCGTCGCCACCAGCGGCTCGGTCCGCAACCGCTCCTGCAGCCGGGCGCGCTGACGCTCATCGGCCCGGGCGAGCTGGCGGTAGCGCTGGTGCGCCGTGGTGAGGGTCTCGAGCAGGCGGAGCTGGGCCTCGCCGGGCAGCGCCGACACGGCGGGCTGCTCCGCTAGCGCCTCGGCCAACCGCTCGGTGTCCAGCGGCCCGGTGACCCGGCTCTGGTGCACACGGTTGAGGATCATCGCGTCCACCGTCAGGCGCCGCCGCTGGAGCTGCTCGGCCAGCCGCACGGCCTCCTGGACGGATGACGGGGTGAGGGTACTGACCACGGCGTAGGCCACCTGCTCGGAGGAAAGCAGCTCGCTCACCGCCTCGGTGCGCGCGCGGACCCCGTCGAGCACGGCGTCGAACAGCACCAAGAACTCGGCGATGCGCTCGAGCAGCCCCACCCCGACGATCTTGGCCACCCGCCGCAGGACATAGGCGCGGGCACCGCCCAGGGCCTTGAGGCTCAGGTGACCGGCCCGCAGGTAGGGCCGCACCAGCCACTGGATGGCCGGGCTCTCCAGGGCCCGCACCAGGCGACGGGGGGCATCCAGGAAATCCAGGGCGTGGCTGGTGGGGGGCGTGTCGAGCACGATGAGCGACCACTGCTTTCGCCGCTGCAGCTCGTAGAGCCGGGACACGGCGGCGTACTCGTGCATGCCGGGTAGCTCCCGGGCCATCACCCGGTACAGCGGGTGGTTGCGCAGCCGGCGACCCGACTCGGGATCGGCCCCGGACTCGAGCAGCATCCGGTCCAGGGTCGCCTCGGCGTCGAGCATCATGGCGTGCAGCGGCGCCACCGCGGTGCCGTCCGAGGGCGGCCCCAGCCGCGAAAGATCCACCGCCACCGGCTCGTCCTCGAGGCCCTCGAGGCCCATGGACCGCGCCAGGCGCCGCGCCGGGTCGATGGTGCACACCAGGCTCGGGCGGCCCCGCCGGGCGGCCTGCACCGCCAGGGCCGCGGCGGTGGTGGTCTTGCCCACGCCCCCGGGACCCAGGGTTACGACCATCTGACTTCGATCCAGCAGCGGCGCGAGCTTCATGGTCACGGCAGCACCCGTCTCGGCACCCGTCTCGGCACCCGTCTCGGCACCCGCCCAGGTTGTACCCTATCCGGGATCGGGCCCCGGTCAACCCGCGTCGTCACTCCCGACATTCGCCAGGCGCACGGGGGCTCTCCGGTGCGTTGGGACCGTCGGATTGCTCCGGCGCGTCGGGCACACCGGGTTTCCCCGGCGCGGCCCGCCGCGCCGCCTGAGGCCCCGCCTGAGGCCCCGCCTGAGGCCCCGCCTCGGGCTCGACCGCGTCCACGGGGGCGGCCGCGTCCCCCTCGGCCACCGGCTCGATCTCGAGGCGCAGCCGGAAAAGCGGCACCCCCAGCCGGGCGCAGCGGCTGCGTAGCGACTCCACCATCTCGGGCGGCAGATCCCGGATGGCCAGCAGCACCCGCTGCACCTGGTTGGCCCGCACCACCCCTTCGAGATCCGCCAGGGTGCCGATCACCGGGAGGCCCCGGATCCGCCGGCCCACCTTGGTGGGATCGTCGTCGAGATACCCCACCGGCCGCATCTGCCAGCGCGCCGATTCGCGCAGCTCCCGGCCCGCCGCGTCCGCCGCGGCGCCCGCCCCGAGCAAAAGCGTCCGTACGTCGAGCTGCCGATCCTGCTGCGAGGACAGCATCCGCGTGGCCCGTCCCGCGTAGCGGCCGAACAGCAACGCCAAAAAGAGCAGCACCCCGTCGATCACGAAGGCCGCGCGGGACATGAGCTCGAAGCGAAACAGCAGCGTCACCGCGGCCACCGATCCGCCCACCGCCATGAGCACCGAGACGCCCAGCCGCGCCACGTCCCAGGCGCTGATGCGGTGCCACAAGATGCCGTAGAGCCCGCTGGCCCACAGCAACGCGAGCTGCACCGCCACCACCACCGGCAGCGACCCCACGAACACCCGCAAAAAGGGCAGCGGGTTGTCCCCGAAGCGCAACAAAAACGCCAGATAGTAGCAAAAGACCACGGCGAGCAGATCGTAGCCGAGCAGTAGCAGCGGAAAGCGCAGCAGCCACCGGCGCCAGCCGCGCCGGGGCGCCACCGCCGGGAGGCCCTGCGCGTCGGCGGGCGGTGAGGCGTCGGAGCGGGCCGCCCGGGCCGCCGGCGCGCCGTAGACCCGCACCCGGATCACCACCAGCAAGCCGGTGACCAGCACCGCCAAAAAGAGCACCACCAGCGCGATGCTCATCACGATGGAAAGCTGCCGCACGAGCACCGCCACCGCCCCCGAGGCGAGGGCCACCAGGTAGATCACCGTCACCGTGGCCCGGTCCGAAAAGCCGAGGGCCACCAGGCGGTGCGACAGGTGATCGGTGCCGCCCTGGCTCACCGCGCGGCCGTGGGCCCGGCGGGCGAAGGTCACCAGCGTGGTATCGAGGATGGGCACCAGCAAGATGAGCAGCGGCACGCCCAGGGTGGCCAGCAGGTTCCGGGTGCGGTGGCTCTCGTTGAGCAGGGTCACCGAGGCGAGCAGAAACCCCAAAAAAAGGCTCCCGCTGTCTCCCATGAAGATGGAGGCCGGGCTCCAGTTGTACACCAGGAAGCCCAGCGCGGCCCCGGCCATGGCCAGCATCACGCCCGCCTCGGCCGGCAGCCCGGCCCGCCAGAAGAAGTAGCTCAGAAACAGCGCCGCGATGGCCGCCACCCCGGCGGCCAGGCCGTCCAGGTTGTCCAGCAGGTTCATGGCGTTGGTGATCCCCACCAGCCACACCACCGTGATCACCACGTCGAGGGGACCGATGAAGGTATAGACCAACCGGGGCCCGGCCCAGGTGTAGACGGCCGCGACGGCCACCTGGCCCACCAGCTTGGTGAGGGGTCGAAAGGACCACAGATCGTCGAGCAGGCCGAGCCCGAACATGGCCGCCGCGCAGCCGGCCGCCCAAAGCAGCCGGAGGTCGTGGGTGGGCCACTGCAGGGCAAAGGCCGCCGCGAAGGCGCCGAAGATGGCGATCCCGCCCAGCAGGGCCGTGGGCCGCTGGTGGTAGCGGTCGGCCCGGGGCCGGGCCACGGCCCCGAAGCGCCGGGCCAGCGCGCGCACGGCGGGCGTGAGCGCCCCCGACACCGCGAGAGCCACCGCAAGCGGCCATAGCCATCGGATCGCGTCCCACCCCATGCCCAAGCCCCGGCCGGTTAGCGGCGCTCCCGCTCGTGGGACACCACGTCGGCGATGATGTCCTCCAGGGTGCGCGCTGGCGCCCAGCCCAGGGCGCGCAGCTTCTGCAGCGCGGGCACCCGCCGTCGCATGTCCTCGAAGCCCTCGGCGTAGGCCTCGGCGTAGGGCACGAACCGCACCGGGGAGCGGCTGCCCGTCGCGTCGCGGATGCGCTCGGCGAGCCGGAGCACGGAGATCTCTCGATCCGAGCCGATGTTGAACACCTGGCCGCGGGCCGATTCGGAGCGCAAAAGCAGCGCCAGCGCCGCCACCACGTCCTGCACGTGCGTAAAGCAGCGCGACTGCTGTCCGTCGCCAAACACCGTCAGCGGCTCGTCGTGCAGGGCCTGACGGACGAAGGTCGGGATCACCATCCCGTAGCGTCCGGTCTGCCGCGGCCCCACGGTGTTGAACAGCCGCGCCACCACGATGGGCAGCTTCCGCTCCCGGCCGTAGGCGAGGGCCAAGAACTCATCGATGGCCTTGGAGCAGGCGTAGCTCCAGCGCGCCTTGATGGAGGGGCCGAGCACCATGTCGTCGTCTTCGCGGAAGGGCACCGCCGCGGACTTGCCATAGACCTCCGACGAGGAGGCCACGAGCACGGGGCGGCCCTTTTTCTGGGCCGCGCCGAGCACCCGGCTGGTGCCATCGATGTTGGTCTCGATGGTGTGCACCGGCTGCTCCACCACCAGCTTCACCCCCACCGCAGCGGCGAGGTGAAAGACCGCGTCGGCCGAGTCCACCAGCTCGGCCAGCAGCGGCCCGTTGGCGATGGTGTCGATCTCGTAGTGAAACCGCGGCTCGCCCTTGAGGTGGCGGATGTTGTCCATGGCGCCAGTGGACAGGTCGTCGATGACGAAGACCTCGTGGCCGAGCCCCAGCAGGTGATCGGCGAGGTGGGATCCGATGAATCCCGCGCCACCCGTAATCAGGTATCGCATGGCAATCTCCAACATCAGGGGGGTAAGTCCCATCCCCCCTCGCCCCGAAAAAGCGCGGTTTTTCGGGGCTCACTCCCAATCACCACGGCTCCGCGCCGCTGCAGGGAAAGGCGCCAGGTCGCTGTCTCGCGAGCAATCGTTCCTACCTGACCCCTCAGTGGTTACTCTCCATAATCTCGGCAGGGTACCCCCAAAGCCTCTTGGAATCAAACCGCGACGCCCACCCCCCGGCTTCGCGGCATGGCGGTAGGCTTGGGCCGGCCCCGCGAACCGTTGCGCCCCGAGGCAGCTTGACGCATGCTCGGGTCCATGACCGTCTCCGAGGAAACGATCCGGCGCGCCACCGCGCTGCTGGCCGACGCCTCTGGCGTGGTGGCCTTCACCGGCGCGGGCTGCTCGGCCTCCAGCGGGATCCCCACCTACCGGGGCGCCGGGGGCCTGTGGACCGAGTACGATCCGGAAAAATACGCCAACATCGACTATTTCCAAAAAGACCCCGCGTACTACTGGCGGTTTTTCCGCGACGTGCGCTCGCCGGCCCTGCAGGCGGCCGAGCCCAACGCCGCGCACCGGGTGCTGGCCGCGCTGGAGGCGGCGGGGACTCTCGAGGCGCTGATCACGCAGAACATCGACGGGCTGCACCAGCTCGCCGGCTCGCAGCGCGTGCTTGAGCTGCACGGCAACACGCGGCGGTTTCGCTGCCTCGACTGCCAGCAGGTCCTTACCCTTGCCCAGGTCCAGGCGCAGCTCGCCGCGGCGCTGCCGCCCCCGTGCCCGGCCTGCGGCGGCCGGGTGCGCCCCGACGTGGTGTTTTTCGGCGAGGGGCTCCCCGAGCCCGTGCTGCGCGAGGCGCTGGAGGCCGCCCGCCACGCCGACGTGATGCTGGTGGTGGGCAGCTCCCTGGTGGTGCAACCCGCCGCCTCGCTGCCGGTGATCACCCTGGAGCACGGGGGCCAGGTGATCATCGTCAACGTGGGCCAGACCCCGCTCGATCGCGTGGCCGCCGTCCAGATCGACGCCGACGCCGCCGAGGTGCTGCCGCGTCTGCAGGCGGCTCTGCCCGCGCTCTGAGGCCCCTCGGTCTCAAACCAGCCCCCTCGG
>CAYFWA010000514.1:3851-5519 GCA_964346625.1 uncultured Myxococcales bacterium | reverse complement strand
CTGACAGAATTGATGGATCGGCGGCCGAATGCCGAAGTTATTCTTGCGCGAGCCCGAAGCTCACCCCTCGTGCAGAAAGGCGAGATACTGCTCCTCGATGTCATCAATCTCCATGTCCCCCGATCCACATGCGCTGCAGGTGGCCGGCGGCAGGCCCGGCGGCGACTGGTCGCAACACTCCGCGACGGTGAAGATCCGCGCCGACGTCTCCCCGCAGCTTTGACACACCATGGGCGCGGCGAAGCTCTCCACGCGCCCCGCACCGAAGAAGTCGCGCACCATGTTCATCTGCTCCACCAGCGGCACCGCCACCTCCACGTAGGTGACCTCGGCGTCGGTCGACACGGCGCGCACCTCGTCCATCCACAACCGCACCCCGAAGCTGTTGATCCGCCGCACTCCGGCCAAGTGCACCACCACGTTGCCCTGCAGGTGCTTGAAGAAAGAGAGATCCGCGAACTCGTCGATCACCCCGTTGAGGTGAAGGTGCTTGGCTCCGTCGGCCTCCAGCCGCTCCACGGAGAAGATCCCCTGATCGCTGGGGGGGGCTGGCCTGCTCACGTACCGACCTCCTGCGCGTAGATCTGCAGCGACTTGGAAAGGGTCTTGTGCTCCTTGAGGGATCGCTGCACCTCGATGAGCCCGATGGTCTCGGTGCGAGCCCCCGGCCGGATGTTGATCACGAACCGGGAGATCGCACCATAGACGCGATAAAGCCCCAGGCCAGCGCCACCCGTCTCGGTGATCAGCTCGGCGGGCGTCTGGCGCAGGCAGCGCTCGAGGTACTTCACCACCGTCTCTCGCGCCAGCGAGCCGAAGGGGTCGCGCACCGAGATGCCGAAGATGCGGCCATCGCAGCCGAAGCGCAGCTCGGCGACCTCGTGCGGCTCGAGGGCCACAGCCTCGCGACGGTTCAGCGTGGCGTAGCGTGGGCGGCCCGCCGCGTCCCGGGGCGCGTTGAAGATCGCGTTGGTGCTCAGCTCGTCGGTGACGGTCTCGGCCAGCTCCACCTGCCGCGGCGCCAGGCCGAACCGCGTGGCGAGGGCCGCCACCTCCCGCACGTAGGCGCCCTTGTCACGCGAGTCCTGCACCGTGAGCCGGTGAATCGCCGTCCCCCGCCCCAGGTAGTGCTCCAGCCCGAAGATCTCGCCGGTGAACAACTTGGAGAGCGCAACGCGCAACTGCTCGCCGTCCGAGGCCTCGTCGCGCCACCCCAGCAGATGGCTCACCACCCGGCGCTGCGACATCCACGGGAGGTACGGGGCGATGTCCCCGCGCACCAGCAGCATCACGTGAGTGCGGGGAAACGACCGCTCCAGCGCGTCGAGCAGCGCCTCCCAGCGTCCGGCCCCCTTGTCGGTCTTCGTTTCGGTCTTCGTTTCGGTCTTCGTTTCGGTCTTCGCGCCGCTCTTGGCATCGCTCTCCGCGTCGGCCTCGAGGCCGAGCACCACCGCGTCGAGGGCCTCCGGCGCAGCCGAGAGCGCACGCTCCACCTCCGCAGGATCCCGAGCGACGGTGGGCTCCGCCCCAGCGGCGAGGATCGCCGTCTCTGCGGCAGACAGCGACTCGGGATCGGAGTCGTGAAAAAGGACTCGCTTATCCAGCATGGTCTAAGAGCGTACCGGCTTTTTCACAAGAATCAACACAAGGACGATCGCCTCGCTCCGG
>CAYFWA010000514.1:0-3751 GCA_964346625.1 uncultured Myxococcales bacterium | reverse complement strand
CCCGCGGCGAGCCCTGCCCGCGGCGAGCCCTGCCCGCGGCGAGCCCTGCCCGCGGCGAGCCCTGCCCGCGGTGTATCCTACTTGGGCACGTCCTTGCCCTCGGCCTGCCGGTCGTCGCGGTAGATGTCGATCTTCTTGAGGAAGACCCCCACCAGCTCCTTGTCGAACTGCGTGCCCGAGCAGGCCACCAGCTCGTCGATGGCCGCCTGGTGGGACAGCGCCCGTCGGTACGCCCGATCCGACGTCATGGCGTCGTAGGTATCAGCCACGGCGATCATCCGCCCGAGCAGCGGGATCTCTCCGCCCTTGAGTCCTTGCGGGTAGCCCGAGCCGTCGTAGTGCTCGTGGTGGCAGTAGGTCCCCGGGATGAGATTCCGCATGAAGGGGATGGGCTCCAGGATCCGCTTGCCCTTCACCGGGTGCTGCCGGAACATCTCGATCTCTTCCTTGGTGAGCTTGCCCGGCTTGTTGAGCTGCTCGTAGTGGATCCCGATCTTGCCGATGTCGTGCAGCAGCCCCGCCTGCACCGCCAGCTCCACCTCCTCCTCGCTCTGACCGAGCCCGGAGGCGATGAGCCGGGTGTAGACCGCCACGCGCTCGGAGTGGCCCCGGGTGTAGCGATCGTTTTCCTCCAGGGCCGAAACGAAGCCCTGGATGGTCTGCAGGAAATTTTCCTGCAGCTCCCGGTTGACGTCCAGCAGCCCCTCGTTGGCTCGCCGCAGGTTGCGCAGCAAGCGGGCATTGTCGATGGAGATCGCCGCGCGGGCGCCGAGCACCGACAGCAGCTTGCGGGAGCCTTCGCTGAAGCGCTTGCCCCGCGTGAAGCTGTAGGCGTTGAGCGAGCCGATGATGCGGTCGCGCACCCGCAGGGGGATGGCCGTAAAGGAGACCAGCCCCCCCGAGTCCGGCATCCGCTCGAAGTAGTTGCGGATCTTGTTGCCGTTGGCCAGCACCGGGATCTGGCGCTCGTACTGCTCCAGGATGTCGTCGTAGGACAGCTCTCCGATGTCCTCGCGCGCGGCCTGGGGATTGAGATCCGCCCGCAGGTGCTCGGTGAAGTTGTCGCCACCCTCTGGATCCAGGCTCAACACGGCCACGTCCGCCCCCGACTCCTTGAGCGTGACCTCCATGATCATGTCGAGGATGTCGTCGAGATCCAGGCTCGATCCCACCGCCTCGGAGATCTTGTACAGCCCCACCATCTCCTTGAGCTGGGTGTTCTCCTGCTCCAGGCGCTGGCGGGCGAGACCCCGCTCCACGATGTGGATGACCTCCTCCACCTTGAAGGGTTTGAGGATGTAGTCGTAGGCGCCTTTCTTCATGGCCGCGATGGCCGTCTCCACGGTGCCGAAGCCCGTCATGATCACCGTGATGACGTTCATGTCGCGCCGACGGACCTCCTCCAGCAGCTCCAGCCCGCCCATGTTCGGCATCTTGAGGTCGGTGATCATCAGGTTGTACGATCGGCGCTGGAGCTCCTTCATCGCCTGGAGCCCGTCCTCCACCGAGCGCACGAGAAACCCTTCCATCGACAGGAAATCACTGAGAATATCTCGAATGACCTTCTCATCGTCGACGATGAGGATCTGGGGAGTGTCTTCGTTGCCGTCTTCGTACATCTATCGCTCGGCTCGTGCCGGCCCCGCGCCCCAGGGGCGTCAGCCGGTGGGCAGCGGCCGCTGCCTGTCCGGGCTCGCCGGTCGAACCTACGGCCCGTGTTGTCATCTGGGCGTGGCCAGGCCGGTTTCATCCGCGTACCACTGTAGGATTTTACTTACACGAGTACGCAGCTCAATGCAAAATTGTTTTTCCCCTTACTCGAATTTCGGCAGGTTTCGCGCCCCACTAGACCCGGTACACCGTGCGGAGGGACCGCGCGGACGCCCACCCGCTCGCCCACCTGACCGCCGGATCAACCCATCTTCTCCTTGGGGAACCAGCCGAAGAAGACGTGGAGCTTCTCCTTGCGCTCCGGCACGAGATAATCGAAGTTCTCGCCGCGGTCGATGATCTCCCAGAAGTCCTTGGAGTCGATAGCCAGCAGCTCGGCGCGGATGCTGCGCAGCCGGTCGGGGCGCTCGTCCTTCATGTCCAGGTAGATCTGGTGAGCCAGCTCATCCTCCTCGTGGAGCAGGAAGTAGGTGGCCAGCTTGATCTGCGCCTTGCGCACGCCGCGCAGGGAGGTCTCCTGTACCTCCGCCTCGGCCTCCTTGTCCACCTCCAGCAGGATCTTGAGCAGCTTCGGCAGGGCCGGCGATTCCAGCCGGTGGGCCAGCTCGTTGAGGGCGCACAGATCGTAGGCCACGCACTCGGTGACAAAGCTGAGCTTCATGCCGAAGGCGAGCTGGCCGTAGTACTTGAAGTAGTTGCCCACCTCCTCGGCCAGATCGTCGAGGCCGCCGCGGATGATCTCCTCGGCCAGGATCCGATACTGGTTCAGCACGTTGTAGGCCGTGCGCACGTCCCGGGCGTTGAGCGTGGCGCGCATGTAGGTGTTGAAGAACTTGATGGTGAGCTGCAGCACCTCCAGGTCCTTCTCCGCGATGGCCGCCTCCCCGATGTAGCGGGTGTCGATGGCCAGCAGGTAGTTGATGTCCCGCATGCGGTTGAGGGCCTCGCTGTAGAGCATCTGGTACTGCCGCAGCACCTTGTACTCCACCCAGGTCCGCTGCTTCTCGATGTCCTCGCGCCGCTCCTCGGTGATGGCCACGAAGTCGGGGTTGGCGCCGATCTTCCTGCCGATGCCGTGCCACTGCTTTGGTAGGGCCGCCTTCTGCTGCAGGTACTCCACGCACAGCTCGGCCAGGGCGTCCACCGACCGGGAGGCGATGATCTTGTCCTTGTTCTGGATGGTGTTGAGCGCCACGTCCGCGAGCTGCTCCACCCCCTCGAGCACCAGCTCCTGCTGATCCACGATGCGGCGCTGGCGGTCCCGGCTGGTCTTGACCCGGTGCACCCAGCTCAGCGTCTGCTCCCGAATACGCCGCACCACGTTTTCCGGCTGCAGGAAATGAAACACGTAGGTGAAGTAGGGCGCCATCAAAGCCAGGGCCACCGTCACCAGCACCGAGTTGAGCAGCACCCCCACCACGGGCACGAAGTGCTTGTTCCCCTCTCCCCCCCCTCCGCCGGCCCGGATGGAGTAGGTGATCCAGATGCAGTACACCGCCGCCACGATGTAGTAGGCGATCACCGACAGGTTGATGCGGTCCTTGAAGAACATGTCGGTGATCCGCGGCGTGTACCGCGTAGCGGCCAACTGCACGATGATGGAGGCGACGGTGATGATGATGCCCAGGATGGCCGCCAGCACCTCGGCCATCCCCCCCACCACGTTGCCCGAGTCCTCCGGCGACAGGTTCGTGAAGATCTCGAAGAACCCGAGCCCTTCGGCGCGGTGGGCCACCAAGAAGAAGTCCACCAGGTAGACGATGAAGTATATGGCGATGGCGAAGGACAGAAGCAGCGCGATGGAGACCACCCACTTGCGCGCCTTGTTGAACACCTCGGCCTGTTCGATCTCGCGGGGCACGGACGAGAGCCTAGACGGTTGGTGGGGCAAGATCAACTGGGAAGCGCGCGCGATGACCCGGGCCGAAGTCAACAGCGATCGACTGGGAAGCGCGCGATAACCCGGGCCGAAGTCAACAGCGATCGACTGCAGGATGGGGACGGATCTCGAATTCTTCAATTCGTGGATGAGCCAGTTGCGCTGTTGGCAACAGTCTAAAGGCAGTCGCTTTTTCGGCAT
>CAYFWA010000513.1:3686-5523 GCA_964346625.1 uncultured Myxococcales bacterium | reverse complement strand
GACCAACGCGCGGGCGCAGACCAACGCGCGAGCGCAGACCAACGCGCGGGCGCAGCCCTCGGCGCGGGCGCCGATGCAAAGGCGGGCGCGGAACACGGCGCGGACGAAACGGCCGCGCCCTGGCACGTGGCGCTACACCGGCCGTTGGGCCGGCACGCAAGCGTGGCCGGCCAGGGCGTCGCCCTGGCCGTGCGGGCCCTGCAACGGGGCGCGCTCCCGGCGGGCCTCGCCGTCCTCGCCGGCGGCACCGGCGGCGCCGACGGTGCTGCCGACGCCGGCGGCGGTGGCGGCGCCGAGCCCCGCGCCCTCTTTCACGGCCGGCTGCACGTGCGCAGCGCCGACAGCCTGCTGTCAGTGGAGGCGCCGTGAAGATCCTGCTGGTCTCGGCCAACCCGCTGACCCACCCCCACCCGGTCTACCCCATGGGGCTCGACTGCGTGGCCGCCGCCCTGGCGCCGGCCCACGAGGTGTACCGAGCCGACGTGCTGGCCGCGCCCGGAGACGCCGCCGGCGCGGGCTCGCTCACTGCGGACCCGGACGCCCCGACCCGGGCGGCCCGCGCCCTGGCCCCGGACGTCATCGGCGTGGCCCTGCGCAACATCGACAACACCGACGCCACCGACACCCAGCAGTTCATCGCCGGCTACCAGGACCTGGTGGCCGCGCTGCGCGAGGCCTGCCCCGCGGCCACGGTGGTGCTCGGCGGTGCCGGCTTCACCATCGCGCCCGAGGCGATCCTGGCGCAGGTGGGCGGCGACGTGGGCATCCTGGGCGAGGGCGAGCGCCTGGCCGCGCTGGTGGACGCCCTGGCGCAGGGCGGCGACGGCCGCGGCCTGCCCGGCGTGCTCTACCCGGGCGAGGCCCCCGAGATGCCGCCGCCGCTCGCGAAGCTGCCCGCCGGCCCGGCGCCCGCGGACCCGGCGCCCCTCGCGCCCTACCTGGCACGCGGCGCCATCTTGAACCTGCAGACCAAGCGCGGCTGCCCCTACCGCTGCAGCTACTGCACGTATCCGCACCTGGAGGGGCGGACCCTGCGCCATGCCGACCCCGCGGCCGTGGCCGCCCGAGCCCGCGACCTGCAGGCTGTCGGGGCGCGCTTTCTGTTCGTGACCGACGCGGCGTTCAACGCCGACGAGGTCCACGGCGTGGCCGTGGCCGAGGCCCTGCGACGCGCCGGGGTGACCGTACCCTGGGGGGCCTTTTTCGCTCCCCGCACCCGCGACCCGGGCTACTGGCAGGCCCTGGCCGACTGCGGCCTGTCCCACGTGGAGTTCGGCACCGAGGCGCTGTCGCCCCGGCTGCTCGAGACCCTGCGCAAGCCCTTTTCCGTGCAGCGCGCCCTGCAGGCGCACCGGGCCGCCCTGGACGCGGGCCTGCACGTGGCCCACTACTTCATGCTGGGCGGCCCCACCGAGGACGAGGCCTCGGTACGCGAGACCTTCACCGCGGCCCGGGACCTCGAGCGCACCGTGTGCTTTTTCTTCGCCGGCATCCGGCTCTTGCCGGGCACGGCGCTGTATGATCAGGCCCGGGCCGAGGGCCAGCTCGCCGCCGACGCCGACCCCCTCGAGCCCCGGTTCTACGAGCCGGCCGCGCTGCCCCTCGCGGCGCTGCATCGCCTCATGGCGGAGCAGACGAAGGGCAGCGCCCGGCTTTTGCTCGGCGCCGGCGGCAAGCGGGTCACCCGCGTGATGCAGCGGATGTACGATCTGGGCCACACCGGCCCCCTGTGGGAGCGACTCATCGGCTGAGCTTCATCGGCGGGAGCTCATTGGCGGAAACCCTGCGGCGGAAACCCTGCGGCGGAAACCCTGCGGCGGAAACCCTGCGGCGGAAA
>CAYFWA010000513.1:0-3586 GCA_964346625.1 uncultured Myxococcales bacterium | reverse complement strand
CGGAAAACCCTGCGGCGGAAACCCTGCGGCGGAAACCCTGCGGCGGAAACCCTGCCTTTTAAAACCCATCGGCGGACAGAGCCGGCGCACGAGATGAGCACCACGGACGACACAGACGGGAGGACGCGAGAGGCCAGTCGAAAGACCGGCTCGGCGGTTGCTTCGGCCACCGACTCGGACGCCGGCCAGGCCGCCTCTTTGACGCCGCGCCCCCGCGCGCACCGCCGCCTGCAGCTCTCGATCTCGGATCTGGCCGGCCTGGGCGCGCTGCAGCTCGCGCTGCTTCTGTGGCTGGTGGTGGACCTGCGCCTGGCCGCCGCGCCCCTGGCGCTGTACGTCGCGGTCACGGCCGTCGCGCCCTTTTTTCCCCGCTGGTCCTACTTTCTGCCCGTGAGCTCCCACGGCCCGCGCACCGGCCGCCGCGTGGCCTTGACCTTTGACGACGGCCCCGATCCCGCCACCACCCCGGCGCTGCTGAGGCTCCTTTCCGATCGAGGCGTCCGCGCCACCTTCTTTTTGGTGGGCGAGCGGATCCGCCGCCACCCGGAGCTGGTCGAGGCCATCCGCGCCGCGGGCCACGAGCTCGGCAACCACAGCCACCGCCACGACCCGCTGCTCATGCTGCGCGGGCGGCGCCGCCTCGCCGCCGACGTGGCCGAGTGCCAGGCCGCCCTCGCCGCCTGCGGCGTGCGCACCCGGGCCTTTCGCCCCCCCGCCGGCATCACCAATCCCCGGCTGCGCGGCGCGCTCTCGCCCCTGGGCCTGCGGTGCATCACCTTCGACTGCCGCGCCCGCGACGCGGGCAACCGCCGCGTGGCCGGCCTCGCGCGCCGACTGCTGCGCCGCGTCCGCCCCGGCAGCATCGTGCTCTTGCACGACCGCGAGCCCCCCCGCTCCCCTGACAACGACCCCCGCACCCGTACCAACGCCGGCGCCACCGACCCCCGCACTCGTACCAACGCGGGCGCCAGCGCCGCCGACACCGACACCGACACCGACACCGCCGCCGACACCCGCACCCGCCCCCACGCCGCCACCGAGGCCTGGCTCGCCGAGCTGCGGGCCCTGCTCGCCGGCCTCGAAAAGCGCAACCTCGAGCCGGTGACCCTGGGCAACCTGCTCGAGACGCCGATCAGCTTCCCCCTCCACCCCTCGGGCCGCGCCGCGGACACCCCGCCAGACGTCTTGGCCGCCAATCCCGTGCGGAGCTTCTACGAGGGCCTGGCCCCACGCTACGACGAAGAGCAGAAGACAGGCGGAGGCGCCGCCCTGCGCGCCACGGAGCGCCGCCGGGTGCTCGAGACCCTCGCCGCGCTCCCCCTCGACCCGGCCACCTCCCGCGTCCTGGAGCTGGGCGCCGGCACCGGCCGGTTCACTGCGCCCCTCGCCCAGCGCGCCGCCCAGGTGGTGGCCGTCGACCTGTCCCCCGGTATGTTGGTCCGGCTACGGCAACGCCTGGATCAACCGGATCAAGATCGGGACCACGAGCACGAGCACGAGCGCGAGCACGAACGCGAGCACGAACGCGAGCGCAAGCGCGAGCACGAGCACGGTCGGGGCTGCTCCCCCTCCCGCTCCGAAGCCAACAACGGCTCCCGCGTGCACCCGCTGGTCGCCGATCTCACCGCCCTGCCGCTGCACGGGCGCCCCTTCGATCTCATCTGCGCGTTTTCCACCCTGGAGTACCTCCCCGACCTCCCCGCCACCCTGCGCCAGCTCGCGGCGCACCTGGCCCCGGGCGGCACCCTCTATCTCACCACGGCCCACCGCTGCCTGTTTCGCCGCTTCGTCCAGCTCGGACACGCCCTGCGCCAGGGCGTGTGGCTCCACGCCTACCGCCGCCGCGCCCTGGCCCGCGCCCTGCGCGCCGCCGGCCTCGAGGTGCAGCTTCTGCGCACCCACCACCTGCGCCTCGGCCCCTTCGGCGGCCTGCTGCTCGAAGCCTACGCAACCAAGACCAAGCTGCCGTCGTCGCACTCCTTCTCCGGATCCAGCACGCCTTCCCCGCAAAATGCCAGCTCGCAGTCCGCGTAGCCAGGGCACCGGCGTACAACGCTACTTCCGGAGGTTTGCCCAGGGGCCGTGCAGCGTGCGCTCGCCTTGGGGGTCTTGCATCCGGCTCACCGAAAAAAGGGCGCTGGAGGCGGCGTCGAGGCGCAGGGCGCGGCGGCGACCTGTCAGGTGGACGCCGGCGAGATCGAGCTTGGTGTTCTCGGCGCGCAGCGCCACCTCGGCCTGCAGGTCCACCGCGGTGAGGGTCACGGTGGAGCCCTTGGCGCGCAGGGCCACCTCGCCACCGCCGAGCCGCGAGCGCACCACCGTGACCTCGGAGCGCCGCACGCGCAGCTCGCCGGCCTCCACGGCCTCGAGGCGCACCTTGGTGCAGTTCGTGATCTCGATGCGCTGGTAGCGGCCGGTGAACACCAGCCCCCGGGCGTCGCGGCAGCGACCCACGCGCTGCGCGTCGACCGCGGCATGCTTGGCGCCGGCGGTGGTCGGAGGCGGGGGCGGCACCGGCGCGCCGGCCGCGGCGCGAGCGCCCGACATCCGGCGCGCGGGCGGCCGGTCACCGCGCGTGCCCGGGTTGCCGGGCCCGGTGCTCTCCCCGGCGCCGGCGCTGCTCACCGCGGCGCCGGCGGTGCTCACCGCGGCGCCGGGCCCGGTGCCCACGGCTGGCAAGATCCGGCCCGCCAGGGCCGCGTCCAGGAGCTGGTGGAACCGCCGGGGCGCCTCGAGCATGGGCGAGTGGGCGGCCCCGGGAATGAGCCGGAGCCCGGCCCGCGGCAGCCGGGCCGCCAGCACGTGGGCGGTGCGCGGCGGGGCGATGACGTCCCGGGCGCCCCAAAGCAGGGTGGTGTCTGCCGCCACGCGGGAAAAAAGCGGCGTATACTCGGTGCGCAGCAGGGCCAGCCCCCCGATCAGGTTCGCGTCCGAGTCCAGGGCGACCCGGCGGAAGGTGGCGCTGCGCAGCGCCGCGTCCAGGGTCTTGGGCAGGCTCTTGCGCTCGATGAGCCGCAGCCCCTGGCCCATCACGCCGCCCATCAGGCTCAGCGGGTGCTCGAAGGCCGCGGCGAGCTTCTTTCCCCATTTGGATCCGGGCCGCAGCGACGCCAGGAACTCGGTGAGGGCCAGCCGGTGCAGGATCCCGGCCGCGTCCACCAGCACCAGCCGGTGCACCCGCTTCGGATAGCGCGCCGCGGTATAAAGCGAGATGGCCCCGCCCAGCGAGTGGCCCACCAGGTGAATGCGCCCGCGGCCAAAGCGCTGGATCACCCACCGCACGAAGGCGGCGAGCTTCGGGGGTGAGTACAGGGCGTTGCCCCGCTCCGACCGGCCGAAGCCCGGCAGGTCCATGGCCACCACGTGGTAGCGCTTGGCCAGGTGCGGCACCGTCTTGTCCCAGATCCGCGAGCCGAGCGATCCCACGCCGTGCACCAGCACCACCGAGTCGGAGTGCTCGGTGCCCAGCTCCCGGATCAGCACCCGCCGCCCGAACACCGGCTCCTTCACGTACCGCTCCCCGGCCCGCAGCTTGCCCCCGGCCCCGGCCCCGGCCCCGGCCCCGTCGCCTTGCCCCGGCCGCCGC
>CAYFWA010000512.1:0-5528 GCA_964346625.1 uncultured Myxococcales bacterium | reverse complement strand
GTTCCGGTTCCGGTTCCGGTTCCGGTTCCGGTTCCGGGTCCGGTTCCGGTTCCGGTTCCGGGTCCGGTTCCGGTTCCGGGTCCGGTTCCGAATCCGAGTCCGGGTCCGAGTCCGGGTCCGGGTCCGGTTCCGAATCCGAGTCCGGGTCCGAGTCCGGGTCCGGGTCCGGGTCCGGTTCCGGGTCCGACTCTGCCGCTGGTAGCGCCGGGGTGCAGATGGACGAGGAGGCGCGTCGGGCGGCGCGCAAGCGCTTCATCCGGGAGGCGCGGCTCACGGGCCAGCTTGCGCACCCGGGCGTGGTGCCCGTCCACGAGCTGGGTCTGCGCGCGGACGGGACGCTGTACTACACCATGGCGCGGGTGCAGGGCCGCCGACTGTCCGACGCCATCGCCGACTGCAAGACCCTGTACGATCGCCTGGCCCTGGTGCCCCGGGTGCTGGACGTGTGTCATGCCGTGGGCCATGCGCACCGCCGCGACGTGGTGCACCGGGACATCCACCCGGCCAACGTGGTGCTGGGCGAGCATGGCGAGACCGTGCTGCTGGACTGGGGGCTCGCCCTGGCCAAGGGCCAGCGGGACCTGCGCGGCGCGGAGCTGGCCCGGGACATTCAGCGCCTGCAGGACGCCGACGCGGGGCTGGCCGTCGAGGAGGTGTCCCTCCAGACGCCCGCCTACCTGAGCCCGGAGCTCGCGCGCGGCGACCTGGAGGCGGTGGACGCGCGCTCGGACGTCTGGTCCCTGGGCGCGGTGCTCTACGAGGTGCTCACCGGGCGCACCCCCTTCCGCGGCGAAACGGCCTGGGAGACCCTGGCCAAGGTCTGCGACGAACCCGTGCCCCCGCCGTCGTCGCTGCACGAGGGCATCCCGGCCGAGCTCGCGGCCATCTGCCTCCGCTGCCTCGAGCGAGACCCGCGGAAGCGCTACGAGTCCGCCGAGGCGTTGGCGCAGGAGCTGGCGGCCTTCCAGACGGGAGGCCGGATCCGCGCCTACGAGTATGGCTCCGGTGAGCTGCTGAGGCGGTTCATTGCCCGCAACAAGCTGCTCACCTCCTCCCTGGTGCTGCTGGTGGGGTTGCTGGTGGCGGGCTCGGTGATCATCTACCGGGAGTACGAGTCGGCGAGCGCCGCCCGGACCCGGGAGCACCAGGCGCGCCGGCGAGCCGAGCGAATGCGGCAGCGGGAGCAGCGGGCGCGGCGCCAACAGGAGGACCTGCGGCGGCAGGCCCAGCGCGGCCAGCGCAAGGCGCACAAGCACCTCGCCGAGGGCTATCTGAAGCAGTCTCGCCGGTTGCTGCGGGCCCGGCGCCACGCCGACGCCGGGGTCTTCGCCGCCGCGGCGCTGCTGCACAACCCCCACCACCCGCGCAGCCCCTGGCGCTTTCCCCACGCCGGGCCGCCCAGCACGATCCGGGAAAACGCCCTGCTGGCCGGGGCGCGGACGGTGCTGTACCGCGTGACGCTGGAGCAGCGCCTGTCGCACCACCGCACCCTGCCGGCGCGAGACATCCGCGGTTGGCGGGTGGCCTTCTCCGCGGACGGGGGCTACCTCGCCTACGGGGGCCAGTCCACCCAGGTCTGGCTGTGGAGCCTGTCGGATCACAAGCTCATCGGCCCCTTCGAGGCGCCCGCCAAGCCGATCATCGCGGTGGCCTTCTCCCCGGACGGCAAGACCCTCGCCGCCGCGGGCGGGGGCGGCGCGGTCCGGCTCTGGAGCGTCCCGGACGGGCACCGGATCGCGACCCTCAAGGCCCACGTGCGTCTGGCCACCGCCGTGGACTTTTCGCCCGACGGGCGCACCCTGGCCACGGCGGGCACGGATCGTCAGATCCGGCTGTGGGACCTGAAGACCTTCCGGGTGGTCAAGGACTTCACCCACCCGAACATCAGCGTCTGGGCGGTGCGCTTCTCCCCGGATGGCAAGCTGATCGCCTCGGCCGGGTGGAAAGAGGGGGAGGCCTCCCGGGTGCGGCTCTGGGAGGTGAAGACCGAGCGCGCCCTGGCCACGCTGAGCGATCACCTCGGACCCGTGTGGGGGGTCGACTTTTCTCCGGACGGCAAGCGCCTGGTCTCCGTGGGGCTCGACAAGGTGGTGCGGATCTACGACACCCGCAAGGCGCGCCTGCTCCAGGTGCTGCGCGGTCACCAGGGGGACATCACCGACGTGGCGTTTTCGCCCGATGGCAAGCGGCTGGCCACGGTGAGCACGGACCGGACCCTGCGGCTCTGGGAGACTCGCTCCTGGCGCGCGCTGGACACGGCGGAGGCCCACGCCGGACAGATCTGGGGGGTTGCCTTCTCGCCCGATGGCCGCCGCATCGCCACCAGTAGCTGGGACGAGCGCGTGAAGCTGTGGCGAGTGCGGCTCAAAGAACGCGGGCTCCGCCTTCGGGCCGCCGAGGAGACGCCGGTCTGGGCGGGCTTCGCCGACCGCGGGAGGCTGCTGGCGGCCGCCGGGCTGAAGCAGCGGGTCACCGTCTGGGACGCCCGCAAGCGCGAGCGCCTCCGGCGCTTCGACCCGGACATGCGCAGCCTGCGCACCCTGGCGCTGTCCCCGGCGACCCCCATTCTGGCGGCGGTGCACCGCAACCGGACCCTGTGGCTGTGGGACCTGCGCACGGGGAAGCGCACCTGGATTCTGAGCGCTCAGGCCCGCAGCGACACCCGCAGCCTCGCCTTCCACCCGCTCGGCAAGCTCCTGGCGGCCGGGGACCGCAAGGGGCGGGTCCGGATCTGGGACCTGCAGAAACGCGAGCCTCGGTTCACCACCCCCGCCGGGCAGGGCTCGGTGGAGGCCCTGGCCTACGACCCGGGTGGCGCGCGCATCGCCGTGGGCCGCGAGGGAGCCCGCGCCGCGCCGATTACCCTCTGGAGCGCCAATAAGCCCAAGAAACTCTCGGTCCTGGATGGTTACAAGGGGGGCGTGACGAGCCTGGCCTGGTCCCCCGATGGCAAGCGGCTGGCAGCGGCGTGCCAGGACTGGGCGCTGCGGGTCTGGGACACGGCCACCGGCAAGCTCGCGCAGACCCTGGTGGGGCACGGCGACGACGTGCTGCACGTCCAGTGGTCCCCCGACGGGGGCACGCTGCTGTCGGTCTCTCGAGACGACACCCTGCGGCTGTGGCGTGCCCGAAACGGCCTGCTGATCCACGGGTATCGGTTGTCGCAGCCGGCGCTACGGGCGCCCTTCTGGCCCGACGGCCAGGGCTTCGTGGTGCCGAGCGCCGAGGGGTTGCGCGTGCTGCCCCGGCGGAGCAAGGTCTTCGAACGGGATCCCCGTGACCTGCTGAAGAAAGCCCAACAGCGGGCCGGTCGAGAGCTTCGTGGTTTCAGTCTGCACACCCCGCGTTGAAGCCACCACTGTCGATTCATGGACATTTCCGCAGTCATATCAACTTCATAAGCAGCCCGATTCGAATCCGATCCAGTTATCCACGGCGTGGGCGCTGGCTGGATCGGGGCGCGTTGGCCCACCGAGCACGCGCGGCAGCGTTGAACGCATGAGCTCAGTATTCCATTGAAATAATTCGGTAAATTTCCGAGACCACACCACAACGTCGCCAGATCTCAATCGGGGGTTGCAGTACAGCGGTATCTTTATATAACTGCGGAAACTGCCAAGACGCTGGAGGCGCGCTCGCCATGCACAAGCTGTTGACCCCCGAGGCCGACGACACCCGAGCCTTCCTGCTGGGAAACGAGGCCATCGTCCGCGGCGCCCTGGAGGCGGGAATGGTGCTGGCCACGACCTACCCCGGGACCCCGTCGTCGGAGATCGGCGACACCCTCTTTCGGCTCGGTCGGGAGACGGATCGCTACTATTTTGAATACTCCACCAACGAGAAGGTCGCCATGGAGGTGGCCATGGGGGGCGCGGTGTCGGGGGTGCGCTCCCTGTGCTTCATGAAGCACGTGGGGCTCAACGTCGCCGCCGACACGCTGATGACCCTCGCCTACACCGGCGTGGTGGGAGGCATGGTCATCGTCTCCGCCGACGATCCGGGCATGCACTCGAGCCAGAACGAGCAGGACAACCGCCTGTTCGCCCGGCTGGCGCATCTGCCCATGCTGGAGCCGGCCAACCCCCAGGAGGCCAAGGACATGATCCGGCACGGCTTCGAGCTGTCCGAGCAGCTCGCGCTGCCCGTGCTGGTGCGCACCACCACGCGCGTGAACCACATGCGCGGCGTGGTGCGCTTCGCCCCCCTTCCCGACACGCTGCACAAGGTGGCCGAGTTCGAAAAGGATCCGCGCCGCTACGTATGCGTCCCGGCCATCGCTCGCACCCGCCGGCCCGTGCTGCTGCAGCAGAACGCCAAGGCCCAGGCCATGGCCGAGGAGCGCGAGGACCTCAACGTGACGCGGGGTGAGGGCGAGCTGGGCATCATCACCAGCGGCGCCAGCTTCAACTACGTGGTGGACGCCCTCACCGACCTCGAGCTCACCGACCGGGTGCAGGTGCTCAAGCTGGGCTTCACGTACCCGGTGCCGACCGGGCGTGTGGAGCGGCTGCTGTCGTCGGTGCGGCGGGTCCTGGTGGTGGAGGAGCTCGAGCCCATGCTGGAGCAGGCCGTCAAGCAGATCGCCTTCGACGCGGGCCTGCGCCCCGAGGTGCTCGGCAAGGCCAGCGGGCACCTGTCGGAGGTGGGAGAGCTCCATCCCGAGGCCGTGAAGCAGGCCGTGGCCGCCCTGGCGGAGGTGGAGCACACGCCCCCCGAGACGGCCGCCGCGCCGGCGCTGCCCAGCCGCCCGCCCAACCTGTGCGCCGGCTGCCCGCACCGCGCCACCTACTACGCCGCCAAGCTCGTCACGCGCAACCAGGCGGTGTTCAACACCGACATCGGCTGCTACTCCCTGGCGGTGCTCCCGCCCCTGAACATGGCGGACATCCTGGTGTCCATGGGCTCGTCCATCAACTCGGCGGCGGGGTTTTCCCGCTCCACCGAGCTGCCGTCCATCGCCTTCATCGGGGACTCCACCTTCTTCCACTCGGGGGTCACGGGCATCGTCAACGCGGTGCACAACCACCACAACATGGTGGTGACCATCCTCGACAACGGCACCACCGCCATGACCGGGCACCAGCCCGGCCCCGGTCAGGAGCACGCCGGCTCGGGCAACGGGGGCAACGGCGCTCAGGCAGTGTCCATCGAGGGCCTGTGCCGGGCCGCCGGGGTGACCTTCGTGGAGGAGGTCAACCCCTTCGATCTGCGCGAGTGCATCGAGACCTTCCAGCGGGCGGTGGACCACGAGGGGCTGGCGGTGGTGGTGAGCCGGGGCCCGTGCCTGTTCGTGAACCGGGACCTGTCCGAGCAGCGACCGGTGTTCACCGTGGATCCGGATCGCTGCCGCTACTGCGGCCAGTGCCGGGACCACCAGGGGTGCGGCGAGCCGCTCCACCTGGAGACCCAGATCACACGCTCTTATCGCCGCATCGGCGGGCTGCTGCCCGGCACGGATCCGGTGACCGACGGCCTGCCGGACGTAACCAATCCGGGGTCAAGTAGGACCGAAAACGCGCTACACGTCG
>CAYFWA010000511.1:3856-5530 GCA_964346625.1 uncultured Myxococcales bacterium | reverse complement strand
ATAGTGGGGCAGGGCTCGGGCGTCTCCGGTAGACGCTCGGCTGTAGTCAATCACCCAAACAGCGTGGTGAGCAGTCTTCGGGGACGGTGGACAGCCGTGCATCACGGCAGCCGCAGCGTCGGCGCGCCGCGGGTGGCTTCGTGGAGCCACCGCTCGAGGCGGTCCTCCATGCCGCGGCCCAGATACAGCGCGTCGTGGCCCCGGTCCGAAAAGCGCAGCAGCCCTCCGGTCACGGGATAGGGCCCTGCGTGGACGTTGCGAAAGAGCTGCTTCGGGGTCTGCGGCGTCTGCTTGGCGCGCCAGCCTCCCCACACCCGGTGTCGGTGGGGCCCCGCCTGGGCGCGGCGCCGCTCTGCGGCCTCGGCCGCAGGGATGATGGTGAGCGCTGGGAGCCCCAGCGCGCGGGCGAGCCGCTCCGTGCTCGCGGGCGGGGTCTGGGAATCCCGCAGCCCAGCGGTCATCAGCACGTGAGGGGGCGGCCCGGCCGGCTCCCGGATCACCCCTCGGGCATAGACCAGGGGGTCGGCGGCGTCGAACAGGGTCTGCAGCAGCAGGCTGGTCACCGGGTGGTCCGCGTTCAACGGCTCCCGGAGGGGGTCGAGCCCCAGCGCGTCGGACAGCAGCCGCTGCAGGGGGACCCCCGCCACCTCCCGAAACAGCAGGGCGGTGGTGAACCCGCCGCCCGCGGCAGACAGCACCGCGGCGCGCACCTCCGGCTCCATGGCCAGCAGCAGCGCGCCGTACTGCGCGCCCAGGGAGTGGCCCACAAAACCCAGCCGCCGCGTGTCGAGGCGCACCGGCTCACCGGAGGGCGTCACCTCGGCGGGTACGGTGAGCCCCTCGGTGGCGAGGCGCATGAGCTGGGCGTGGTCCAGCGCACCGGCGCGAAACAGGTCTCGTCCCGCCCCGGGGTTCCACAGGGCCAGATTGCGCAGGTGCTCCTCGAAGCTGCGATCCCCCACCGCCCGCGCTCCGTGCAGCGGGTTGTCCATGGAGAGCATGGCCACCCCCACGCTCGCGGCCCACTCGGCCTCCAGCGGTACGAAGTTGCGGTAGGAGCCGCCGCTGCCGTGGGCGAAGGTGACCAGCGGCCATCCCTGAGGAGGCGGAGAGCCCACGGGAACGCTCAACGCGAACCGGGCGCTGATGATCCGGCCCGGCAGGGGCTCACGGGCGCCGTCGAAGCGGATCACTCCGTCGTTGGGCTGGTTGTAGGGGGGGATGCCCGCGGTGAGCTCCATGAGCGGGAACCGCCCCTCGTACAGCGCGAACTCGTCGGTCTCGCGTACGAGCTCCCAGTGCACCGCGCGGGGAGGCGCCAGGTGCCGGAGCATCCAGGCCCGGATCCGTCGCAGGTCCCCCAGGTGGTCGGCCGTGGTGAAAACCGTGGCCACCAGCACCCGGTGCGGCGACCCGGTCTCGCGCAGCCACTCGGTCAGGTTCCTCAGCGCCTCCCATTCGTCCACCCGACCGGGCGGCGGGTAGTCGCGCAAAAGCTCCGCGAGCTCCGGGTTCTCCCGCGGAAAGAGCCCCGCGAGGCCTCGCACGTCCCGGGTGACCACCACGGCGTAGCGGGTGTCTCCCCGCAGGGGCAGCGGCCCCGCCGGTCGCACCACCAGGGTGTTGTCCGCGAAGAATCGTCCCCCGTGCCGCCGGAAGCTCACGTGCACCGGG
>CAYFWA010000511.1:0-3756 GCA_964346625.1 uncultured Myxococcales bacterium | reverse complement strand
GGTGTTGTCCGCGAAGAATCGTCCCCCGTGCCGCCGGAAGCTCACGTGCACCGGGTGACGCTCGCCGCGCTGGTCGGATCGCGGGTCCACGTTTACCAGGTACACCGACGCCGCCGGACCGAGGCTCGCGGACGGCGTGGCGGGCAGCGAGGATCGCTCCAGGGGCGCGCTGAAGCGCAGGTACACCGCGCCCTGGGGCGAGAAGCCGCGCACGTCTCGCCTCACGGCCTTGCGCACCGTGTCGAGCAGCGGGATCTCCGCCAGGCGCGGAAACCCGCGCAGGTCCGGGGCACCGCGCGACGTCAGGCGGATGTCGGCGGGGAAGGGGTGGTCGAAGAACCCTCCGGCGCGACGGCTCGCCTCCAGGTCGTAGACGGGCTGGGGCCGTACCGGCCGCTCCGCCCGATCCAGCTCGTCGAGGCTGGGCCCGGTTTCAGCGCAACCCATTGCGCCCACGATTCCCGACGCCGCGACGAGGGCCACCGCCATCGCCATTGCCGCTGCCCGCGCTTGCGCTCGCGTCATCGCCATCACCGCTGCCCGCGCTTGCGCTCGCGCTCGCGTCATCGCCATCGCCGCTGTCCGCACCAACGCCCCTCCCACGCTCCCAACTCGGGGCCGGCGGATGACCGACTCATCCGAACGAGACGTGGAAGCTCGATGATCCAACATCAGATACTTCAGTATAGGCTTCATCGGGGCGGACGCACGCGCGGGGGACCCCGTTTTCATCCTCAAATCGAGAGGGTAGGCAGCAAACGAGCGCAGGCGCGCGGGCGCCCGGGCGCGCAGGCGCGCAGGCGCTCAAGTGATAGCGCTCACCGGAATCGCGTCCACCGTTTCGGTCAGGGGAGTCACCTGCTCGACCAGACACAGCACGGCGCCGTGGCCCAGCGGAGCGCCGGTGGCCGAGAGGGCGCGGATTCCCGTGAGGCTCTTGCGGCGGGGCGAGGCGGTGAGCTTGATCTCGATGGGGAACAGCAGGCCGTCTTCCGCGATGAGCAGATCCACCTCGCGCTTTTCCTTGGTCCGGTAGTACCAGATCGGGGGGTCCTGTCCGCGATGTCGGTAGCTCTTGATGATCTCCGAGACGCAGTATGTCTCCAGCAGGGCTCCGGCCATCGCGCCGCCGCTGGCGGTCTCGGCGGATCGCCAGCCGGTCAGGTAGCAGACCAACCCGGTGTCGATGAAATAGAGCTTGGGGGTCTTGATCTGCCGCTTGCCGATGTTCTCGAAATACGGTCGCAGCAAGTAGACCTGGCCGGTGGCCTCCAGCAGGTGCAGCCACTCCTTCGCGGTGTTGACCGACACCCCCGTATCGCGGGCCAGGTCGGAGTAGTTGAGGAGCTGTCCGCTGCGCGCGGCGGCGATGCGCAGGAATCGTTGGAACGTCGCCAGATTCGACACGTTCATCAGCCGCCGGATATCGCGCTCGATATACGTCTGGACGTAGGAGCCGAAAAACGCCTGAAGCGGAGGCGCGTTCGGGTGGGTGAGCCGAGGGTAGGCGCCCCGCACGATCCGCTCGAACAAGGCGTTCACCTCCAGTGGGCCAGGCGATGCGCTCTGGGGCACCCGATCGGGACGGAATGGCGACGCCGAGCGCTGGGCGCCGTATTCCTCGGCGTAGGACAGCCCGGCCAGGCCGAGGATCCCCACCCGGCCGGAGAGCGACTCCGAGACGGCCTGCATCAGGGGGAATGGCTGCGATCCGGTCACCCAGTATCCTCCCATCTCCCCGGTTCGGTCCACGCGGGGTTTCAGCGCGGCGAGCAGGTCCGGCGCGTGTTGTATCTCGTCGATGATGACGGGGGAGGGATACCGTTGGAGAAACAGCTCCGGATCTTGTAGGGCGAGGTTCCTGGGGCCGAACTCGTCCAGGCGGATCAGCTTCCGCGGAGGGATCGCGTCATCGCCGAGCCTCTGGAGAAGGGTGGTCTTGCCCACCTGACGGGGGCCGGTGACCATCACCACGGGGAAGCTGAGGGAGAGCCGCTCGATCTCTGCTTCGAGGTAGCGGTGGATATACAGGGGAGGCGGGGGCATGCGACTAATTTGAGGCATGGCTGCAAATTAGTCAAGTGCCCAAAAGTGCGCGGATCTTCAGACTCGAGTTTCGCCCTTCTTTCGTCGCGAGAACCAGCAGAAATCGTGGAGCTCTCGTCGCTCGCGGGCGGCGATGGCCTGGAGCCGCTCGATGCGGACGCCTGGAACCGGCAGGGACTCGAGCCGCTCATCGTACCCGTCGGTCTGCGAGAGCACCTCGCGCGCCATCCGACGAGTCGCGCGCGGGCCCAGACCGAAGGCGCGCCCGGCTTCGAGGAGGCTTGCGGCCAACGGTCGTGAATCATCGAGATCCAGATCCAGCGGGATGGCCATGCGCAGGTCGTGGCGCGGCCACGCCCGCATGGGGGTGGGGTCGTAGACGGGGGAGAGCCGCGTCTTGTCGGGGCCGCCGAGCAGGGAGAGGTTTTCGAGGTGCAGGTCGCCGTTGCCCGTGCACAGCGCGAAGAGCTGTCGCCGGAATACCTCCTGCTGCGTCTGGCGCACGTCCAGATTCACCACCTCGCCCAGCCGCGCGAGGCGTCGGGCGACCTCGGCCAGGTGGATGTCGCGATGGTTGGTGAACCGCCGATCCCCTTCGGCGAAGGTCGCGAAGAAGCTCTCCAGGGCGATGGGGGATCCCTCGTGTGTGCGGTCGAACCGCTCCACGGCGAGCAGCTCGAGGTCGTCCAGGGTCGCGCGCCACCAGCGCGGCGTCTCGAAACCGGCCTCCTGGTGCAAGGCCAGACAGGCGGCCTCCAGCTCCGCGATCCCCTCGTACTCAAGGGGCTCGACCTTGAGGAGCACGTCCACGTAGGGCTCGCCCGCCACCTGGAGCACGCCCGGGCTGGCAAACCGACCGTCCCACCGCGGCGCGTCGGGGATGGCCACGAGCAGCTTGGGGATCATGCCCCCGGCCGAGGGGGTGGGACCGAGCAGATCGGCGATGGTTTGCGCGTCCATCCGGGCGGTGTTTTCGGCGATGTCTTCCCGGCGCCCGCCTCCTCTACATCTCCTGCGAGGGCTTCATCACCCGCTTCATCGAGTGCGTCCAGAGCGGCCGCATGGATGACTTCCGCCACCAGTTCCGCGACGTCGACCTGCTGGTCATCGACGACGTCCATTTCCTCGCCAAACGCGACCGCACCCAGGACGAGTTCTTCCACACCTTCAACAGCCTCTACCAGCGCCAGCGGCAGATCGTCCTGAGCTCCGACGCGCCGCCTGATCAGATCCCCGATCTCGAGGAACGCCTCGTCAGCCGTTTCTCCTGGGGCATGGTCGCGCCCATCGCGCCCCCCGAGTACGAGACGCGCGTCCAGATCGTCAAGAACAAAGCCCTCAACCGCGGGGACGAGGTCTCAGATGACGTCGCCGGCTTCATCGCCGCCCGCATCGACTCCAACATCAGGGAGCTCGAAGGCGCCCTCACCAGGGTCCAGATGCTCGCCAATGTCGAGAACTCGCCCGTCACCATCGAAATCGCCAGGCAGGCCCTCGGCGAGGGCGACACGGGCCGCGAACGCGCCCAGATCACGCTCGAGCAGGTCGTCGACGCCGTCATCGAGTACTACGACATCTCCCTTTCCAACCTCCAGTCAAAAAAGCGGGCCCGATCCATCGCATTCCCCCGCCAGGTCTGCATGTACCTTGCCCGGAAGCACACCCGATACTCTCTCGAGGAGATCGGCGGCTACTTCGGCGGGCGCGACC
>CAYFWA010000510.1:3999-5540 GCA_964346625.1 uncultured Myxococcales bacterium | reverse complement strand
TTTCGGGGCTCACCCCCAATCATCGCGCTTCGCGCCGCTGCAGGGAAAGGTGCCTCTTTGCCGTTTATCGCCTTTTTGGTCCTACGAGACCCCACAACGGTTACGTACTTCTCTTCGTCGAAGGAGGCCACCGGCAGCTCGGCGAAGAGCTGCTGCAGCGCCTCCACGGACTGGGGAGCCAGCGGCTTGCCCAGCTTTTTGATCTCGTCGGCCACCTCCCGCAGGGGGCGGCCCCACAGGCCCTCGTAGGTGGCGGGATTGGCCCGCCGCGCCACCTCGGCCTTGACGTCTTCAGGCGCGAAAAGCGCCTCCGGGGCGCCTCGCGAGGCGGGAGGCGCTTCCACCGCGAGCTCGAGGGCGGCGGTGAGCAGGAGCGTCCCGGGGCCCTGATACTCGGCCTGCAGCGCGTCGAGGTAGCGCTGCTTGTCGGCGGCGGGATCTCCCGTCTTCTCCTTGCGCGGCAGGGGCGAGTCGATGGGGACCACCCGGTCCACCAGCCCGGCCGACTCGAGACGAGGCGCCTTCACGATGGCGCAGGTGGCGGCCATGGCGTAGGCGTTTTCCCACCCCGCCTTGGCCACCGCCCGGCCCACTCCGCCCCAGCCCGGGATCAACCCGATCTGGGACTCGGAGAAGCACAGGGCCGCGCGAGAGTCGGCCACCAGGTGGTCGGCCATCAGGGGCACCTCGGCGCTGCCGCCGAAGCGGGTGCCGCCGCCGCAGATGGCCACCGTGCGAACGCGCTCGCTGGCTCGGCGTGCGGCCAGGTAGAGGGCGAAGCCCTTCTCGATGCGGGCGTCGGCCCACCCATAGAGCTTGTCGATCTCGCCCGGCGAAGCACCCTGGGCTTCGCGCTCACGCTGCGCGGCGTAGGTCTGCTCGAGCCGGCTCAGGCTCTCCTTGAGATCCCCCCCGGCGTGCACCGGATCCGTGGCGCTGTTGAGGATCACGAAGGCCAGCCGCTCATCCAGCTCGTCGAGCTCGTCTAGCTCGTCTAGCTTGGCGAAGCCTGCCAGGTAGGCGTCCAGGGCCGGGTTGCCCATCTGGTGGACCGGGGGGTTGTGGTAGGTGAACACCGCGCCGGCCTCGCCTCGATACCGGACGAGATCCACCATCAGATAGGCCTTGCCCTCGCTCCACTCGTGGATGGGGCTCAGGTGTTCGAGCTCAGCGATATCGTTGTTTCGGACGGCGACGATCGGTCCGTGCATACGCTCCCTCCGGGCTGGTCATTCATACCGGAGCCCGCGGGTGGAGTCAACGGGAGCCGAAATGCCCTAACCATGCCAGAGGCTTAGCGGTTTTTGTCTTCGATCGAGTGTTCGTCCGGCTCGGGTTCCGGGGGCTCGGATCCGGTCGCCTCGCGGGCCAGATCCACCAGGCGGATCCGGGGCTCGTCCGGGGGACGCCCCTGCTCTTCCAGGTAGAGCCGGTCCACCAGCAGGAGCAGGGTGTTGATGTGCTCGAGGTCGAGGATCCCCTCGGGGTGGGGGGGCTCCGCGGTGAAGTTCTGCGGGCACCAGTCCAGCCGATCCGTGTCG
>CAYFWA010000510.1:0-3899 GCA_964346625.1 uncultured Myxococcales bacterium | reverse complement strand
CCCGTGTCGCCCGTGTCGCCCGTGTCGCCCGTGTCGCCCGTGTCGCCCGTGTCGCCCGTGTCGCGGACGCGCACCGCGAGGCCGTGGGTGCGGCAGATCACGGGGCGAGCCGGGTAGATCGCGCAGCGACGGTCCACCAGGAAGACGCAGACGTCGGCGTCGGCTGCCCCCCCGGTGTCGGCGACGGCGCGCGCCTCGGCCCGGGCCGACAGCCTGGCTCGCAGCGCGGGCGGGAGGGACCGCACCGCGGCGCGCATGGACGCCGCCTCCACGGGGCGGACCGATAGGCGCGGCTGGCAGCAGTCGGCGCAGCCCTCGGCGCAGCGGAAGGCCTGGGGCTGCCGCGCCACGGCCCGCTCCCAGAAGTCGTCCACCCGGGCCAGCAGGTTCTGGTACGCGTCGGAGCCTGGCGGGGCTTTTGGGTCCTGTCCTCCGCGGGGTCCGGCGACGGTCATGGTAGCACGTCCGAGGCCACCTGGAGGTAGAGGGCGCCAGCGCGAGGCCGAGGGATGGCCAGGACCATCGCATACCCCCGCAGCGTCGCCGGGGCGGCGTAGGTGAGCCGGATCTCCACGTGGGCGCCAGGGGCCAGCCGGCCGGGGCTCTCGGGCTGACAGAAGCTGGCCACCAGGGGGCGCGGGCCGGTGCCGTGCAGGGAATAGGCTCCCGGCGACAGGGGCGCAGAGGCCTGGTCCCCCTGGTTTTCGATGGTCAGCGACACGGTGAGGGCTTGGCGCTCGGACTTCTTGAGCGCCTGGCGCTCCACGCCGAGGAGCCGGAGCCGCAGTCGACCCAACGTCGCCGTTTGCCGCCGGCGGGTGGCGTTCAGGTAGCGCTGGAGCTCGCGCCCCCGCTCGTGGCGCGGCGCCAGGGTGAGCAGCCGCTGCACCGCGTCGCGGGCCACCGCGAGGTGGGGCCAGCGCAGGCGCCGCCCTCCGTGTCCGGCCACGGGCTCGAGCCAGCCGCCTAGGCAACCCTGCTGCTGGATGTGGAGCTCCTGGGCGACGGCGCTGCGGGGATGATCGAGCACGTACAGCGCCGAGCCCGGGTGGCTGTCTCGCAGCGCGCAGGGGGCATCCGACACGCGGCGGGGCAGGGGGCGCAGCAGGGAGCGAGCCGCGGGGGGAAGCGCGCCGGTGAGCAGCACCCGCTCGGCCAGCCGGTCGGCCAAACGGATCGCCGCGGCGCGGCGGCGGGGGGCCACCGCCGCCGCGTCGGGGGGAGGAGCCGCTCCACCATCCGCTGGCAGCGCCAGGCGGGTCGGGCTCGTTCGGCGGGGATCGTCCGCGCCGTTATCGCGTGCGCTGGCGCCGCCTGCGCCGGCCGCGCCGTTATCGCGTGCGCCCGCGCCGTCCGCGCCGTCCGCGCCGTCTGGCGGCGATTTCGGCGGGGCCCCCAGCCGGAGGTCTCCCTGCTCGTCCACCGTGGCGCCCGCGAGGCGGCGGGCCGCGCGTCGGGCGACCAGCCGCCGGATCCCTTCGGATACAGGGTCACCGCGAAGCAGCCCGCTTTGCGAGAGCTGTTGGTCCAGCTCGGCTACCCGGCGGCGGGTCTCCTCGTCCATCGGCAGCCCCGAGTCGCCCGCCGTGGCGTCGCCGCCGTCCGCGCGGGCGTCGCTGTCGACGCCGCCGTCGCCGTCGCCGGTGCGAGGGCCACCCGCGCCGATCGCGCCGATCGCGCCGATCGCGCCGTCCGAGGGGTTGGCGTGGCCCGCTCGGGCCCCCTCGGCCGCCGGACCGGATCCGGGCCATGAGCCCAGGAAGATCCACCCGAGGCCCGCCAGCAGCCCCACAGCCAGCAGCGCGACCCCGAGGACCATGAGCCATCGCCGGCGCCCGTCGCCGTCGTCCGCCGGCATGGGGTCGGGCTCCCCTGTCGCGGCGGCGGGCTCGGAGCCCGCGCGTCCGAGGGTGCGCGTGGGCGCGAGGGCGTCGGGCTCGGCCTCGGCCTCGGCAGTCGGCTCGCCCGTCGTCTCGGGGACGAGGTCGTCACCCCGCGACGCCTCCGCGGGGGATGCGGCGGTGCGGGTGGGGGCGGTTACGTCCGCGTCGCACGACAGCGCCTGGGTGGGGCGCTCCGCCAGGTCGGCGTCCGCGGCCGAGAAGGTCTCGGTGGTGTGCGACGCGTCCGTTCGGGCCTCCCCCGGGGGCGTCGCCCGCCGCGGTGCGCGCCGGGCCAGCGTCGCGGTGCGGGGCTCGCGGGGATCGTCTTCGTCGGACTTGTCTTCGTCTTCGTCTTCGTCTTCGTCTTCGTCTTCGTCTTCGTCGGCGTCCGGTTCTCCGGCGTCCGGCCCTCCGACGTCCTGACCTCCGGCCTTCGACTCTCCAAGGCGAGGCTGGGCCCGGGCCACGGGCCCCCACGTCTCGTCGTAGGCCTCGGTCTCGGTGGCCGTCATGGGAGCGGCGGGGACGCCGTCCTCGTCGGGAGACTCGCGTGCGGCCGGCCCTGCGAAGGCTTCCAGCGACGACGCGGGTGATCCGGGCGACGCGGGCGGGCCATGCGGCGCGGGATCGACACCGGCGCCGGCGGGTGGGTCCTGCCGGGCCGGTGCACGCTTGCCCGGCGCGGTGCGGCTCAGGGTGTCGCTCGTCGGGGACGACGGGCTGACCTCGGCTTCCACTTCGGCGCGGGCGTCGGTGGCCGTCGGCCCGGGAGGCTCTGAGGTCGGGCGACCGGCGGCAGCGCCCGGATCGGGCGTGCCGAGCAGCGTGGCGGCGCGGCTCGCCCCGGGCGGGGGCTCGGTCTCGGACTCGAGGGCGGAGACTGAAAGCAAGTCGGAGTCGCTGTCTGCCAGCTTCGTCCCGGCGTAGGCCAGGCGGGTCCGGTGCTCCCGGCCGCGGGGCACCAGCCGCGCGATCAGGGCGGCCAGATCGTCGCGGGTGAACTGGGGGTGGGCCACGTGGATGTAGCGCTCCAGATCCCGGGCCAGGGTCGAGGCGTCGGGGCATCGGCGAGCCGGATCCCGCTCCAGGGCGCCACGCATCACCGTGTCCAGCGCCGGATCCACGTCGCGGCGGTGCAGGTGCAGCTCGGGGATCGCCTTGTAGCGGATCTGGTCCACCACCTCCGCCGAGGAGCGCCCATCGAACAGTCGGACGCCGGTGACCAGCTCGTAGAGCAGGATGCCGCAGGAGAACAGGTCGCTGCGGGCGTCCAGCGCCTTGCCCAGCACCTGCTCGGGGCTCATGTAGCGGAACTTGCCCATCACCGTGCCGGTCTCGGTCTGGGTGACCTTGTCCCGGGCCCGGGCGATGCCGAAGTCGGTGATCTTCACCTCGCCGGCGCGGCTGATGAGCACGTTCTGGGGGCTCACGTCCCGGTGCACCACGCCGTAGGACCGTCCCTCCTCGTCGATCAAGCCGTGGGCCGCCGCCAGGCCTCGCGCCACCTCGGCCACCACGTGGGCGCAGACGTGCAGCGGCAGGGGCTCCCGCGCCTCCCGGGCGGCCACCATCAGCGCTTCGAGGTCGGGCCCATCCACCAGCTCCATGGCCAGATAGGGGCGCGCGCCCTCGGCGGCTCCGCCGAAGTCGAACACCTGGGCCACGTTGGCGTGGGAGATGCGCGAGGTGATCCGGGCCTCGTCCACGAACAGGGAGACGAACTGCGGCACCTGCACCAGGTCCTCGCGGATCATCTTGAGGGCCACCACCTTGGACACGCCGTCCGAGTACGACACCTGGGCGCGCCACACCTCGGCCATGCCGCCCCCACCGAGGCGCTCCTGCAGCAGATATCTTCCGAACTTCTCCATGGGGGATCACGGGCCGCCGGTCAGCCGTTCGACCCACAGCGCTCCCCCTTTTTCCGCCACTGGCGCCCGGAATGCAAGCGGAGCCATTTGCGAGCCATTTGCGCTGTGGCCTCCGCCCGGCGCCCCGCCGGCCCCCGCCCCCCCT